>CAIZLN010000090.1 GCA_903933815.1 uncultured Solirubrobacterales bacterium | reverse complement strand
GCATCGAGGCGGTGCCGGAGCTTCGACGAAGACTGGTGGAGGAGGACGACCAGTTCTTCTGGGTCGAGGATGAATCCTTCGCGCTGGAGGAGCACCTGTTTGAGGCGGCCGGCGGCAAGGCGCTGTCTGCCGATCAACTCGACAGGTTTACGACCGAGGCATTCAGTCAGCGGCTGGACCGTGAGCGTCCGCTCTGGAAACTGGACTATGCCCGCCTTGAGGAAGGTGGAAGGGCCCTCGTCTGGAGGATTCACCATGCGCTGGCCGACGGCTCGACCGCGATGAGGTTCGCAAAGGAGCTGCTCTGGGACCCGCCTTTGACCCAGGATGGTGGCCGGTCCGCTGCCGTCCGATCGGTGCCGGCTGCCCCGGCCGAGGTCGAAAAGAGGGAGAAGCATCGCCGAATGAACCTCGCCGGGCTCTTCGAGCGGGAGCTGTCACGCTCCCACGGTCCCTCGCCGTTCGACGGCCAGATCGGCCACAGGCGGGCCATCGCATTCTCCACTGTCTCGCTCTCCTCACTCCACGACTCGGCGAAGAAGCTGGCTGACGCAACCCTCAACGACGCCGTGCTCTCGGTAATCGCGGCGGGCTTTCGCCACTGGATGGAACTCGAGCACACCGACGTCATCGGGGACCTGAGGGCCAGGGTTCCGGTCAGCCTTCACCGGGACGGAGAAAGCCTGGGAAACCGTGATTCGTTCTTCTCGGTTCCCCTGCACCTGGACGAACCCGACCCGGTGGAACGGTTGAAACTGATCCGGGCCGAAACCTGGGAGCGCAAGGTCGACCACGACGCCGAGGATCTGGACGAGCTGACCAGGGCGCTCGGCCGGGTCTCCGGCAGGCTCCAGCACCTGATCGAAAATGCTGAAGCCAACCCCCGGGCCTTCGCGGTCTCGATCTCGAACGTGAAGGGGCCGCGCAAGCCGGTGATGGTCCTGGGGGCTCCGGTCCAGACCGTCTACTCGATCGCCGAGATCGGTGAGCACCACGCACTCCGGATTGCGGTGATATCGGCCGGTGACCGCCTGGGCTTTTCCTTCTGCACGGATCCGGACCTGGTCAAGGACGTCAGCGAGATGGCCGAGGGAGTCGAGCTGGAGGCCGCCCGCCTAGAAGAGCTTGCCCGGCCAGCCCGGGCTCCCGGTTGACAAGGAGCCGTCGTTGCTCTAGTTCTGATGCATGAACAAGCGCATAACGCCGTCACTTGTGATCTCGATAATCGCTCTCTTCATCGCTCTGGGAGGAGCCAGCTACGCTGCTATCCAGATCCCGAAGAACTCGGTCGGGACCCCTCAGTTGAAGCGCAATGCGGTGAGCGGCGCGAAGCTGGGCAAGAACGCAGTCAGCTCGACCAAGGTCAGGAACGGATCCCTGCTTCGAAGCGACTTCAAGGCGGGTCAGCTGCCGGGGTCAGCCTGGTACGCAGAACGGCGACCCACCGTGCCTCTGTTCGACGTGACCTTCAGCTTGACCCCGGTGGTGTCGACCGTGAAGCTGCCGGTCGGCTCTTATTTGCTGAGCGGACGAGCCAACGTGATCGGCAGCGGGGGAACCAGCTCTCTGATCTGCACGCTTGCCAGCGACGCGGCCCAGAACTTCACGGTAGGAGCTGGCGAAGTGCTGCCGCTCTCGCTTTCAGCTGCTGTTGTCCTCACTTCACCGGCAATCGTCCCGCTTTCCTGCCTCAAGACCAGCGGTACGCCACAGATAGCTCAGGCCACGATCATCGCGACAAAGGTCACGCGGATAGCCGGTCAACTGCCCTGAGGGGAGCTGCCCCTGCGCTGGTACACGAGCCGGGATCGGTGGAATTCAGGCTAGACTCAAAATATGAGTTCGGGCAGCATCCGGGAGGGGGACGACAACGGCGAAGCGGCGCTGGCGCAGGCCCTTCCGACGGCTGCCGTCGAGGACTACGCCAAAGCGATCTACTCGCTGACCGGCTGGGGGCCGGAAACCGCCTCGACCAACGACCTGGCCGCCAGGCTCGGGGTCAAGCCGGGTTCCGTCTCGGCGATGATCAAGAAGCTCGACGACGCCGGTCTGGTCGAACGGGTTCCGTACCACGGGGTCCGTCTTACCGCCGACGGAACCCGGGTGGCGCTGGCGGTGCTGAGGAGACACCGGCTGCTTGAACTGTTCCTTGCCGAAGTGCTGGATGTGCCGTGGGAGCGGGTTCACGATGAAGCCGAGGTGCTTGAACATGCCCTTTCCGAAAACCTGACCGAGCTGATCTCGACCAAGCTGGGTGATCCGTCCTTCGACCCCCACGGTGACCCGATCCCGGGTCCGGACCTGAAGCTCTCGGAAACAGCGACCGAGAACCTGGCCACCATGGAGCCGGGATCGAAGGCGACCTTCGTCAGGGTGTCGGACTCCAACTCGGAGATGCTTTCCTACCTGTCCGAGTGTGGGATCTCGGTCGGAGACGAGTTCGAGATGGTCGATCGCCAGCCGTTCGACGGCCCGGTCTCGATCCGGAGTGGCCGAAGCACCCATGTGCTCGGGCTGACCCTCGCCCAGGCGATGCGCGTGGTCCCGCTGGACTGAGGATCCGTCAGCCGAGGCGGCGGGTGAGCGCTTCGAGCTGCTCGCGCAGTGAGGCGACTTCCATCTCGAGCCGCTCGATCCGGTCGGCGTCGATGGCTCCACCGCCCTGCGATTGACCGGCATCCTCGCCGGTTCCCGACTTGCCGTCCTCGCCGTGGCCCGGCGTGTGACCCGGGCTGGCGCCATGGGCGGCAGCCGGCTCTGAAGCGCTTGCTGCGGGCCTGGACTCGCTGTCTGCGCCGCCCCCGAGAAGCTGGTGGTAGCGCTCCTCTTTTTGCCCCGGACGGCGATCCAGCCG
>CAIZLN010000089.1 GCA_903933815.1 uncultured Solirubrobacterales bacterium | reverse complement strand
GGGCGATGCGACGCTGATCCGGCCGTTCGGCACCGACCCGAT
Organism: uncultured Solirubrobacterales bacterium; assembly: GCA_903933815.1. GTDB lineage: Bacteria > Actinomycetota > Thermoleophilia > Solirubrobacterales > 70-9 > 67-14. The sequence goes on along the minus strand of CAIZLN010000089.1, from coordinate 9,926 downwards.
CCTTGTCGACGGGGGACCGCCCGGTGGAGGGATAGAGGGTGCCCTTGCCTCGGCCGGAGTCAGACGCCTCGAGGCCGTGATTGCAACCCACGCCGATCTCGACCATGTCGGGGGTCTGTACGAAGTGTTCGAGAGACACGAGGTTGGCAGCTACTTTTTCGACGGCACCCCGCGAGACCTGTTGAACCTGGCCCGTGATTCAGGAACTTCTTCCGGCACGCTCTGGCAGGGTGAGCGCATGAGGCTCGGTCCACTCCGGATGGAGGTTCTCTGGCCACCACCGAGGGGCGCGGACTTCGTTCCACCAGAGGACCGGAACGACCGTTCGATCATGCTGCTGCTCTCGCTTCACGGTTTCCGGATTCTGATTGCTGGCGATGCCGAGGCCGAGGCCGTCCCGGTGGATCCGGGCCCTCTGGATGTACTCAGGACCGCCCATCACGGCAGCGACGACACTGGTCTGCCCGCCTTTCTCCAGACGACCCGCCCCCCTCTGGCCGTGATTTCCGCAGGAGCTGGAAACTCATACGGCCACCCGACCGCAGCAACCCTCGATGCCCTGGCCGAGGCCGGGTCAGAGGTGCTGAGGACCGATCGGGATGGCACCGTTTCTCTGGTTTTGTCCGGTAGTGGACTCGAGGTGGAAACGGGCCAGTGAGTTCGGCTTCGCGGGGAAGGGCATGAGCGGAGCGGAGGCGGTCTGCCGCCGACCGGCTGGCCGCCGCCCGAAGGGGGAGAATGGACAGGTGACGAACGAGATAAGACCGGCGTACCTGATCCACGGCACCGACGACGCCAAGATCGACCGGGCACGCAGCCGCTTGAGGGCACGTGCTGAAGGGGAGGGTGGCACCGCCGCGCTGGAGGTATTCGACCTGGTCGAGAACCGCGGAAGTCCGGACGCCGATGCGATGGTAGAGGCGATTTTCTCAATGTCACTGATGCCCGGTCGGCGCTACCTGCTTGCCGACCACATCGAGAAGTGGGGAAAGAAACAGGCCGAGCGAGTCGCCGAGGCAGTGGTTGCGGCACCGCCCGACCTGACCGTGGTTCTTGTCGCCCGTGGCAAGGTTCCGCCCGGAATCGCAGAGGCGGTAGGAAAGGTGGGCGGTGAGGCACGCAGCTACGAAGCTCCTCAGGGTCGGGCGCTGGTGGGCCACCTCGTGGAAGCGGCCAGGGAGCGTGGATTCCAGATCGCCCCCGAAGCCGCAGCGCTGCTGATCTCCCATCTCGGGGACAGCCTGACCCGCCTCGACAACGAAATGGACCGGCTCGCCCTCTGGGCCGGTCCGGGGGGTACGGTCGATCTGGAAGACCTCGAGGAGATGGTCTCCGACTCGAGCGAGGTCAAGGGCTTTGCTCTCGGTGATGCGGTCGTCTCCGGCGACCGGCGCGCATCGGTTGCCATCGCGGAGCGGCTGGTGGCCCAGGGCACCAGCGCCGCCGGATCCGTCTATCCGACTGCACAGGCGGTGAGGCGCGTACACAAGGCGATCTCCCTGCTGGACTCCGGGACCCCACCGAACCGGATCGGCAGCGAGTTGAAGCTGCCTCCGTTCATCGTGCGCCAGGTCATGGACGCAGCCCGCAACTCATCTCTGGACTCAGCACGGGACGCGGCGATCGCGCTGGCAGACCTCGAACTGTGGACACGAGGTGGGGCGGAGTATCCCGAGGATCTCGCCCTCGATCTGGCGCTTGTCGCGGCTACCGATGAACCCGGCTGAAGCCGCCACAAAGCGGCCCCGGGTCAGGTGGGGCTCAGGAAGCTTTGGCTTCGGTGCCGGCAGCGAGGCGGGCGGCGCGGGACTTCTTGCGGGCACCGTTGTTGCTGTGGATGGCGCGGCGCTGGACAGCCTTGTCGATCTTCGAGACGAGCATCCGGTGCTCGGTCGCGATCGCTTCGGAGTCACCTTCTTCAACGGCAGTCTCGAGCCTGTTGAAGTAGGTCTTGATCGCACTGGTGACGCGTCGGTTCTCGACGCGCTCGCGCTCGGTACGAAGGATTCTTTTTTTCTGTGAGGCTATGTTGGCCATGATCGTTTTTCTGCTCGCTGTTGGGGGAACCCCCTCACGAGCGGTCGCCGACTATACCGGTAGTGAGCATGGAACCACCACGCGACCCCGATAGAGACCCCGCCGGGGCCGAGGGACTCGACTCGTTCGAGGCTGCTGCCGCGGCTGCAGAGCGGGCTGTCCGTCACGCTTCGGAGCGGGCCGAGCGGGTTGTGCGTCCCCCGGAGAGGCGCGGTCCGGCCTGGGCCGGGCGGGGCGAGATGGCGGTGGAGGGTGGTGTGTCGTCAATCCTCACCGGACCGCTGGTGGCCGAGCTGGAGGCAGAGCACAGGGCCGACCGGGAGGCAGCGGGCGGACATGTCCCGGCCGCGGCGCGGGAAGGCGAAGCTCCGGCTCCGGCTGGCAAGCTCGCCCGCTCGACCGCGTTCTTCTCCATCGCGACCGCGGCTTCGAGGGTCGCCGGACTGGCCCGTGAAGTGGTCGCCGCCAGTTACTTCGGCATCACCGGACCGATGTCGGCCTTCACCGTCGCCTTTCAGGTTCCCAACCTGATTCGCGCCCTCTTTGCTGACGCGGCGCTTCAACCGGCCTTTGTGCCGATCTTCACCGAGCAGATCGGTCAGGGCAAGGTCAAGGAGGCGTTCCGGATGGCCTCGACCATGCTGCTGCTGGTGACCATGGTGCTGGGTGCGATCACCGCAGTGTTCATCCTCGGCGCAGGATTCATCATGCCGCTGTTCGCACCAGGATTCACCGGCGAGATCGAAAGCCTGATGGTCGTGCTCTCACAGATCATCTTCCCGATCCTGGTACTGCTCGGGGTGACCGGGGTCGTGGTCGGAATCCTCAACAGCTATGACCGATTCGGTGCTTTCGCGATCTCCCCGCTGTTCTGGAACCTGACCATCATCGCGGTGGTCATCGGCACGGTGCCACTGTTTCCCGAGGACAAGCAGATCTACGCCTACGCGATCGGTGTCGTCGCCGGAACTGTGGTTCAGCTCCTGATCCCGACCTGGGACCTCCGGCACACGCCGTTCCGGTTCACGATCAAGGTCGACTTCAAGGATCCGAACGTGCGGCGGGTGCTGCTGCTGATGATCCCGGTCACGCTCAGCCTCGGGCTGATCAACTTCAACCTGCTGGTCAACAGCTTCTTTGGCAGCCTTGTCAGCGACGAGGCCCCGGCGGCGATCGACAAGGCCTTCCGTATCTATCAGCTGCCTCAGGGAATCTTCTCGGTCGCGATCGCCACGGTTCTTTTCCCGACCCTGGCCCGCTTCGCTTCTCGTGGCGATTACGAAAACCTGCGCGTGACCCTCGGCAAGGGCATGCGCCAGATCGTATTCATCCTGTTGCCGGCCACTGCGGCGATCCTGGTCTTGTCAGAGCCGATGATCCGTATCGTCTTTCAGCGCGGTGAGTTCGGGCCGGACCAGACGGTGCTGGTTGCCAGCGCGTTGTTCTGGTTTGCCTTCTCACTGCCGACCAACGGCATGTTCCTGCTGCTCAGCCGGACCTTCTTCGGTCTCCAGCAGCCGTGGATTCCGACTGCGATCGCCGGAGGCAACCTCGCGGTCACCGTAGTCGCTTCCTTCTTCCTGTACAAGCCATACGGCGTACCCGGAATCGTTGCTGCCACAGCGATCGCAACCACTCTTTCGGTGATTGCCCAGGTAGTCATCCTCCGGCGCCGCCTCGGCGGGATCGAGGCAACCAGCTTCATCACCACGACGGTCCGGGTCACAATCGGCTCTGCCGTGCTGGCGCTGGTTTCCTACGAGGCGTGGTCGCTGCTCGACGAGGCTCTGGGCCGCGAGCTGATCGGCCAGATCATTTCGGTCTCGGTCGCCCTGGCTCTGGGTGGCGCCGCATACCTTGCGTGCAGCCGGCTGCTCCGGATCCCGGAGCTCGACCAGATCCTCTCCCTGGCACGGCGCCGATAATGGGTTTCGCCGCCTACATGCTGTCGTCGGTGGCTGTTCTCGCCGGCCTGGCCGCACTCGGCTTCACTGCCATCCGCCTCGCCGGCCGGCTGGTCCCGGGCTGGACGGGGGCCGGCCTGTGGGTAGCCGTGGGTGTGATCGCAACTGCCGTCGCCGTCGCGGCTGCCCTGCTGCTTGGCACCTTCGGCCTCATGACCGGGTGGATATACCTGTTGCTCCTGCTGCTCGTAGCCTCCGCCACCTGGCGCTGGGCTGATCTGATTCCACTGTCGGGCGGGGAGGAGGAACCCGGTCGGAACGCACCTGAAGCGCCGGATCGCTCATCGGTCCTGCTGACGGCCGTCGGACTCGGCATCGCGTCGCTCGTGCTCGGGCTGTTCGCGGTCGAGGTCTGGCAGAAGTACGGAACCGGTATGACTGGCTTTGACTCCACCTGGTACCACGGGCCATTTGCGGCAGGCTTCGCCGCATCGGGAGACACCTTCTCGCTCCACTTCCTCGCACCGCAATTCCTCAGCTGGTTTTACCCCCAGAACTCGGAACTGGTCCACTCCCTCGGCGTCCTCGGCTTCGGCAACGACCTGCTCTCGCCGTTGATTAACTTCGGCTGGCTGGGCGGCTGCCTGGTCGCCGCCTGGGCGATCGGCAGGCCTTACGGCGCAGCGCCGGTCTCACTCGCCGGGGTGGCGCTGGTGCTCGGATCTGCAGGGATGGCCGACCAGGCCGGCGAGGCGCGCAACGACATCGTCGGGGTCTTCTTCGTGCTGGCGGCGCTGGCGATTTTGCTTAACGGTTCCTCGGGAGGCCGCAGGCTGGCGACCGGCCCGCTTTTCCTGGTAGCGCTTTCAGCCGGGCTCGCGGCGGGGACCAAGATCAACTTCATCCCGGCGGCGGTTGCCCTTGCGGCCGGCGCTGTGTACCTCGCCGGCAGTGCGCGTCGTGGCCGGGCGGCGCTGCTTGCCATCGCGGGTCTGGCGGTGGGCGGTGCTTACTGGTACCTGAGGAACCTGATCCAGAGCGGCAACCCGCTGCCATGGATCGACAGCGCCGGCCCGATAGTCCTTCCGGGTCCCGACCAGGAGCTCGGCGGACGGGATGCAGCATCGGTGTTGAGCTACCTGACCGACCCGGGCGTGATCACCGACTGGTTCTTTCCCGGCCTGGCCGAAGGCTTTGGCGAGGGCTGGATCCTGCTGCTAGGGCTGGCCGCCATCGGAATCGTCGCCTGTCTCTGGAGTGGCAGTGACTCTGCCCGCAGGGTGGGGGCGATCGCCGGCCTGGCCCTGCTTCTGGCATGGGCAGCCGCTCCGACTTCAGCCTCGGGCCCGGCTGGCGCGCCGGAAGGCTTCGTCTCCGGCCTGCGTTACCTGGCACCCGCACTGGCGGTGGGTCTCGCCCTTCTCGGCAGTGGAGTCGGGCCGCGCAGCACCTTCGCCCGCGGCCTGGTCATGGCCACACTGGTTCTGCTCACACCGTTCGTGGTCTTCTCCGGTGAGGCCCGGGGACTGGTTGAGATAGTGGCCGCCTTCGTCTTCGCGGGGCTGGTTTTCTTCGTACTTGCCGGGTCTTTCTGGCTGCGCCGTCGGCGCTCCGTCAGTACCGAACCCGCACTGCCGCCTGGTACTTCCCTGAGCGACGAGCTCCGGAGTTCCCGACCGGAACGGGTATCCCGGCTGCGCATCGGAGCTGCGGTCGCGGCGCTGCTGCTCCTGCTGCTGGCCGGCTACGGCGTCCAGAGCCGCTACTTCGACAACCGCTACGCCAGTCCGGAATTCACCACCGCCGGCCTTTCCGAGGCCTTCGTCTGGGCCCGGGGCATTGAAGGTGAGTCGATCGGGACCAACGCCACCCGCCAGTACCCGCTATTCGGAAAACTGCTCGTCAACGATGTCCAGTACCTCGGGGTTCCGGGTCCCCACGGCGGCTTCGTCAAGACCGACAGTTGCGAACAGTTCCGCGAGGCGGTCGACCGTGGTGATTACCGCTACCTCGTCCTCAGCCTCGACCGCGACAGCCCGAAGCGGGAGTTCCCGCGGGAGATCAGCTGGATAGAAGACGACCCGGCCGCGACCGAACTGCTTCGCAAGTCACCCACTGTCGTCTACGAACTCGAAGGTCCGCTCGACCCGGCGACCTGCCCCTGAGCGGCGGCATGTCCCCGCCTCGCCGCTCCCTTCATACTGAGCGGTCCGCATGGAACTGATCCGCAACTTCTCGATAATCGCCCACATCGACCACGGCAAGTCGACCCTGGCCGACCGCATCCTCGAAATCACCGGGGCGGTCGACCCGAAGAAGATGCGCGCCCAGGTGCTCGACTCGATGGACCTCGAGCGCGAGCGCGGGATCACGATCAAGGCCCAGGCCGTAAGGGTCGAGTTCAAGTCCGAAGACGGCCAGACCTACCACCTCCACCTGATCGACACCCCCGGCCACGTCGACTTCTCTTACGAGGTCTCCCGGAGCCTGGCCGCCTGTGAAGGCGCATTGCTGGTGGTCGACGCCGCGCAGGGGGTGGAGGCCCAGACCGTCGCCAATACCTACCTGGCGATCGAGAACGGACTCGAACTGATCCCCGTCCTGAACAAGGTCGACCTTCCCGGAGCCGAGCCCGAGCGCGTGGCCGGCGAGGTTTCCGACCTGCTCGGTGTGGACCCGGACGAGATCCTCCAGATCTCGGCCAAGACCGGCCTCGGGGTGCCCGAGGTGCTCGAAGCGATCGTCAAGCGTGTTCCGCCGCCCACCGGTGACCCCAATGCGCCATCCCGCGCCCTGATCTTCGACTCCGAGTTCGATCCCTACCGTGGCGTGATCGCCTACATCAGGATGATGGACGGCAAGTTCAAAAAAAACGGCCACATCCTCGCCATGCAGAATGGCACCGAGGCCGAGTTGGACGACATAGGCTTCTTCCGGCCGGTGATGACCCCGGTCAAGGAGATCGACGTCGGTGAGGTCGGGTACGTGATCACCGGCATCAAGGACGTCGCCAAGCTCAGGGTCGGCGACACGCTGACCGACCTTGACAATCCTGCCTTGGAGCCACTCGAGGGCTACCGCGACGTCAAACCGATGGTCTTCTGCGGCCTGTTTCCGATCGACACCGAGCGCTACGAAGACCTGCGCGACGCGCTCGACAAGATGGGTCTCAACGACGCCGCCCTCAGCTGGGAGCCGGAGACCTCCGACGCGCTCGGCTTCGGCTTCCGCTGCGGCTTCCTCGGCCTGCTCCACATGGAGATCGTGCGTGAGCGCCTCGAGCGTGAGTACGACCTCGAACTGCTGGCGACCAGCCCGACGGTGCGATACGAAGTCCACCTGACCAACGGCGAAACGGTCGAGGTCCGCAGCCCCACGGAGATGCCCGACCCGGGCGTAATCGAGTCGATCGATGAGCCATACATCGCCGCCACCATAATCAGCCCGACCGAGTTCGTCGGCCCGGTGATGGAGCTCTGCCAGAGCCGTCGCGGGACCCACAAGGGCATGGATTACCTCAGTACGAACCGCGTCCAGATCCGTTACGAGCTTCCCCTGGCCGAGATCGTGCTCGACTTCTTCGACGTTCTCAAGTCATCCACCCGCGGCTACGCATCCCTCGACTACGAACCGATCGGCAACCAGCCTTCGGATCTGGTCAAGGTGGACGTGCTGCTGGCCGGTGACAAGGTTGACGCGCTCTCGGTGATCGCCCACCGCGACTTCGCCTACGAGCAAGGCAAGGACCTCGTCGCGAGGCTGCGCAAGACGATCCCCCGCCAGCAGTTCGACATCCCGGTCCAGGCCGCCGTCGGAGCCAGGATCCTCGCCCGCGAGACGGTCAAGGCGGTGCGCAAGGATGTAACCGCCAAGCTCTACGGCGGCGACGTCACCCGAAAGCGCAAGCTGCTCGAGAAGCAGAAGAAGGGCAAGAAGCGCATGAAGAATGTCGGCAGCGTCGAGGTCCCCCAGGAAGCCTTCCTCGCCATCCTCGAACTCGATGATTGAGGCATTGCCGTAAGTACATTCCGAGCGGTTCCGTCTCGCGGTAGCGGTCGGTTCGGTGAGTCTGTAGGTCAGCTGCCGGTCGGGTCTACCGCATCGCTCAGCAGCTCGACCGAGCGCAGGCGATTGGCGACGGAGTCCGAGTAGTGGGCGACGATCAGCTCGTCGGCATTGGTCTCATCGCGGAACTTCTGGAGGTATTCGCCTGCTGCTTCGGGCGTGCCGACAGCGTTGTAGGTGAGCATTTCGTCTACCGCAGCACCCTGGGGCGAGGCCAGGATCGCGTCGATTTCGTCTTCCTCCAGCTTGCGGCCGCGGGTGAAGAGGGCCCTTGCCCTCAACCGGCGTGCCACTTCGCGTTGTTCGGCCGCTGACTCGTTCGTCTCGGCGACGATCGCACCGACCCCGGCGATCACGTAGGGCCGGTCCAGTTGCTTCGAAGGCTTGAATTGCTCGCGGTAGATCGCGATCGCTTCGTGGAGCGCACGCGGGGCGAAGTGCGAGGCGAAGGCATAGGGCAGGCCCAGCGCGGCAGCGACCTGCGCGCCGAAAAGAGACGAGCCGAGCATGTAGAGCGGCACGTGCGTTCCCTGGCCGGGGATGGCCTTCACGCCGGGGATCGGGCTCTCGTCGCCGAGCAGGTCCTGGAGTTCGACCACGTCGCGGGGAAAGGACTCTGCCGCGGCCGGATCCCGGCGCAGGGCGTAGCTGGTGGCCTGGTCGCTGCCGGGTGCCCGGCCGAGTCCGAGGTCAATCCTGCCGGGATACAGAGTCTCGAGAGTGCCGAACTGCTCGGCGATCACCATCGGCGAATGGTTGGGAAGCATGATGCCGCCGGCGCCGAGCCGGATCGACTCCGTCCGGGCGGCGATGTGGGAGATCAAGACAGCCGTGGCCGAGGAGGCGATCGAGGTGATGTTGTGGTGCTCGGCGTACCAGACCCTCCGATAGCCGAGCCGCTCCGCCAGCCGCGCCATCTCGACACTGCCGGCGAAGCTCTCGGCGATGGTCTCATCGCGGCCGACGGCAGCGAGGTCGAGGATCGAGAGCGGTATCGACCGCCTTGAGACTTCGGATCTCTCCTGCTTCGGTGTCGTCGCTGCTTCCGGCATCGGTCTGACCATAGCGCCCGGTGCCGGCCGGTCGCGCGCTTTGCCTTCGCCGACCCGGGCGCTGCTAGGTTTCTGGCCGATGGCAATCAGCACTGAAGCAGTCGGCAAGTCGTGGTCGGCCCAGGAGTACCAGGTGGGCCGGGAGAAGATCCGCGAGTACTCGCAGGTGATCGGCTTTGACCAGCCGATCCATTTCGACGCCCAGGCCGCGCGGGATGCGGGCTTCAGGGACGTAGTCGCGCCGCCGATGTTCTGCGTCGTCTACAGCGCCGGAGCGATGGGCCCAGTCCTGTTCGATCCCGAGGTCGGCATGAACTTCGCCGCGATGGTCCACGGAGGCCAGGAGTTCGTCTGGGGCGAGCCGGTCTGCTCGGGCGACGTCATCACCACCACGCCGAGCTGCCTCGAGATCTACGAAAAAGACGGCAGGGGCTTCTACGTATTCGAAACAGTCTCGGTCAACCAGAACGGCGAAGAGGTCGTGCGCGGCACCTGGACCAACATCGTGAGGGGTGTCTGACATGTCTGAACTGAATGCAGGCGAACGGATCGAAGAGCTCCGCGTCACCCCAGACAAGTACGTGCCGCACCGCTACGCCGGCGCCTCCGGAGACTTCAACCCGATCCACATCGACGCCGACTTCGCCAAAGCGGTCGGCCTGCCAGGAGCCATACTCCACGGCCTGTACGTGATGGGCCTGGCCGCCAAGGCGGCAACGGACGCGACCGGGGGAGACCCCCGCAACCTCAAGAGCCTCTCCGTCCAGTTCCGTGGAATGAGCTTCCCCGAACAGGAGATCGTCGTCACCGGCGAGGTCACCTCTGCAGACGGCGAATCCGCCGAGATCGAAGTGGTCGCTGCCCAGGG
>CAIZLN010000088.1 GCA_903933815.1 uncultured Solirubrobacterales bacterium | reverse complement strand
GTCCCCCGAGCACCAGCTTCACGCTCCAGCGCAGCGCCACGAGGGTCGCCAGACCAGCCAGGAGCGCGATAAAGCTCGACTGGGAGAAAGTCGTGATCAGGGCCAGCCAGAGGACTCCGGAGACCAGGGCCAGCGAAACGGCATCGCGAAATTCACGGACCCACAGCAGCGCAGCGGCAACCACGGTTATCACCAGGGCGAGATAACGGCCGTAGACATTCGGGTCCCAGAAGAGGGAGTTCACCCGGAAGTAGACGTGGAAGTCGTTTGAACGGATGACCACTTCATTCCAGAAGAGCTCCCGCAACTGATACTCGAGGAACCCCACTCCCGCCCAGACCAGAGCCAGCCCTATCACGGTGTAGAGAGCCGTTCGAAGGGTGCGTGGGTTCCAGTCGACATCAAGCATCAAAACAAAGACCAGAGCGAACGGAACCAGGAAGAAGCAGAAGTTGAGCAGCCCCTGGGACTGGTCTTCCGAGTAGAACAATCCGAGCGCGTAGAGCACCACCGACGCAGCCAGGAGTGGCTTCATCCAGCCGGCGAGACCGGAGGGCTTCCTGGCAGACGGCTCCTCTCTGGCCGGGTGCTGGTCGAGGCGCCACTGCCGGTACACCGTCACCAGCACACCCGAAGCCATGACGAGGTAGAGCGGCAGCAGCAGGTTGGCTTCCTCCCCGCCGACCGCAAGCGGAATACGGAAAGGAAGGGCAACGAGGATAAGCAGTGGAAGCAGGGCCGGCAGGCGGCTCATTGCCAGCGCCAGCGCCGTCACCAGCGCGGCGGTGCCGAAAAGTGCGACCAGCAGAAGGACGGTCGAGTTCCGGAGCTCGGCCACCTGGTTCGCCTGCCATTGATCTCCGGCAATCAGTGCCGGGGCAAGGACGAGAGCCAGCAGCATCGCTACCGACCGACGCCGGCCGGGCCGGTCGAGGATCGCCAGCGCAACACACAATGCGGCTGCCACGGCAACCAGCGGTTCGATCACCGGTCCGCCCCGGTCGGTTCCGGTACTCCCCCGGGCTGGTCTGACCCCGGGACTTCACAGAGCGAATCCCCGGGTGGAAAAGCGTGGAGGCGGATCCGGTCCGGCAGGTAGAGCACCCGGTCAAGGCTCTTCATGGTCACCCGGACCCGAAAAGTGTTTGTCCTGGGCACGTTCCCGTTGTCCTTGCGTCCGTCCCACACGATCTCGTGCTCGCGGTAGCGCTTGAAAAAACGGTTCTCGGCCAGCAACCGCACCGGAATGTCGCCAGGTCCGATGACCTCCACGTCCGCCCGGTCCGACTTGGTCGTCCGAAAACGGATGACCATGTAGTCCCGACGGCAGTCGCCGTTAGGAGAGAAGACGTTGCGCTTGGGCTCGCCCTCGCCCACACCGGCAGCCTGGAAGCTGACCCGGTCGATCACCAGCGGTTCCCTCTTCAGCCTCTGGGAAAGCCCGAAGGCACCAATCGTGAGGACGAAAAGCAGTCCCACCGTGATCGGGGCCAGCCACCGGGCTCGCCCGGGAAGCTCGGGACCGCCCACTAGCCACCCGAAGGCGGCTCGGAGTGATTGACCCCTATGACAGCCGTCACATCGGATCCAGAGGCCACATCGGCGACCTCATTGGTGATCAGTCCGGTCTCAGCGACATCGATTGCCCGGGCGACCTGCTTCGCCGCAGCTTCGTTGCCCTTGGTGTACATCACGATGCTTTCCTCAAAGGTCACGGATGTATCGCCAGTGGCGCCCACCTTGAAGCCACGGCTCTCCAGCGCAGCCGCATACTGGGCGGCCAGCCCGACTTCAGCACCGCCAGTGCCGTTGAGAACATCGGCCTTGATCTGTGAGGGTTTGGTGCCGGCGGGCTGGTTGCCCTTGTTCGCCTTGGTCGGGCTGTCTTCACTCCCCAGCAGAGTGGTGCCTGCATAAGCCGCGCCAGCGCCGATCACCAACACCAAGGCAACGATCGCCATGATCCGTCCGGTTCGTCCGAGGCGATCCCAGAAACTGCCCTCGGTGAAATCCGAACGATCCATCCGCCGCTCTTCACGCTCGGCCAGCACCTTCAGCTCCTGCGAGCGTTCCTCGGCGACGACCTCGCTGAGTTCACGGATCTCAGCATCACGCTCAGGCGCCCCTCCAGCCCACTCACGCAGCCGTCGAAGATCGCGGCCCTGTGAGAACAGGAGTCCGATCGCAACAAACAGTCCGATCATTGAAACCAGCCCGGCGTAGGGGCCTACTGTCTCGATCACGGTTTTCATGCTCTGCTCATCAAGGGCGCTCTTCTCCCGTCTTGACGACTTTGACTACCGAAGCCGCTCCGCAGCATGTTAGAGAGAGTCTGCGGGCTGCTGCGTGAAGCCCCGCAACCGATCAGGCGATTCTTGCAGGGTCGACGCCTGGAGAGTTGACAATCCGGACTACCGTCTCGGCGAGATGCGACTCGTCTCCGGTCCGTACCACCTGCTCGAGGCGATCGAGTGTGCTCTCGACCCAGGCAGACTCAATCGGCTCATCACGCACAGCCCGCATGATTCTCTTCGAGGCCGTCGGCTGTGATCTCTCCTCCGCTCCGAACAGCTCCTCGTGGATCTTTTCTCCCGGTCGGGTGCCGGTGAACTCGATCGCGATGTCCTTCTCCGGCTCGAGTCCGGCGAGGGTGATCATGTTCTCTGCCAGGTCCACGATTCTGACGGGATCGCCCATGTCAAGAACAAAGACGTCGCCACGACTGTTCCCCGTATCGCCTGAACGAATCACCAGCTGAACCGCTTCAGGGATCGTCATGAAGAAGCGGGTCATGTCGGGGTGGGTAACTGTGACCGGCCCCCCGCGCTCGATCTGACTGCGAAAGATGGGGACGACCGAGCCGGAAGAGCCGAGGACGTTTCCGAAGCGGACGCTGACAAACCTGGTTTCGGGATGGCGTTCCCCGGCCGATGCGACGGCCCATTCAGCCAATGCCTTGGAAGCCCCCATGACGGTCTTGGGCGTGACCGCCTTGTCGGTGGAGATCAAAACGAAGCGGTTCGCCCCCGCGGCCGCAGCAGTGTCGGCGGTTATCCGTGTGGCTATCGCGTTGTTGCGCACAGCCTCGAGCGGATTGCTTTCCATCAGCGGGACATGCTTGTAGGCCGCTGCGTGGAAGACGATGTCGGGGCGGAAGCGCTGCATGACCTCGAACATGCGCTCGGTTTCCTTGCAGTCCGCAAGCACGGCCTCGACCCGGCTGAAGTGCCGCTCAGCGACCATTTCACGCTCGATCTGAAAGAGGTTGTCTTCTGCGTGGTCAAGCATGACCAGCAGGCGAGGGTTTACCCGGGCGATCTGGCGACAGAGTTCGGAACCGATAGACCCGCCCGCTCCAGTCACCAGAACCACCTGGTCCTCAAGGTACGCGCCGACACGTGCGAGTTCGACCACAACCGGCTCGCGACCGAGCACGTCCTCGACCCTGACCTCACGCAACTGCTGACTCAGCTGTACTCCTCCGCGGAGCAACTCAAAAACGGTGGGCAGGGTCCTGACCGGAATCTGTCGCTTCCGGCAGGCGGCAACAACCTTGCCTCGGAGGGTTCCGGGTGCCGACGGAATGGCGATCACGACCTGGTCCGGTTCCGTCTCGTCAAGAACCGACTCGATCTCGTCGGTTGTACCGAGAACAGATATCCCCTCGATGCGCATGCCGCGCATGCCCGTGTTGTCGTCGACGAAACCGATGGCCGTCTCGCCCAGCCCGGGATTCAGGCGAAGCTCCCGGACCACCATCTGGCCACCGGACCCCGCGCCGACCACGAGCACCTCCCTCCCGCGGGCGATCCGGCTGCCGCGCTCCGGTCGCTCCTTGAACAGGCGGGTACCGAGTCTGGCGCCAGCGATCAGCATCATGGTCAGGAGAAAGTCGGTCATCGCCACGGAACGGGGCAGGCCGTCTGCGAAGGGCTGGACTACGGCGAAAATCCCGATCAGCAGAAGGCTGGAGATCGTGACCGCCTGGATGATTTTCAGGATGTCCCTGCCCCCCACGAACCTCCACCATTTCTGGTAGAGGCCGAACAGGTAGAAGACGGCGATCTTTCCAAAGACCACGAAGGCCATCGATCCAAACAGAAGATTCAGGTAGCGCGGGGGGATCGTGCCGGGGTCATCGAGAAAGCGCAGCTGAAAAGCCAGGAAGTAGGCCAGCGCGATCAGGAGACCGTCGCCGGCCATCTGCCAGAGCTGGTACCGGCGCAGATGGAAGTCAGGGCGGCGCATAAGCCTCGAAAGTCTAGACGGGAATAGGATCGCCCCTCTGAATTCGGACGCGACTGACATTCAACGCGCAGTTATCCTTGGACTCGTCCAGGGTCCGACAGAGCTCCTGCCGGTCTCCAGCTCGGCGCATCTGACCATGATTCCGCAACTCGCAGACTGGGACTGGGAGAGCCTCGACCCGGAAATCAGAAAGAGCTTCGAGATCGCTCTGCATGCCGGTGCCGCGATGGCGCTCCTGCTCACCAGGCGGGATGAAATAGCCGGGGAGTTGCGGGCATTCGACACGCGCAGGGCGATAGTCCTGGTGCTCTCTTTTCTGCCCGCAGCTGTGGTGGGCTACAGATTCGAGCGGGTGATTGAAGCCCGGCTCGGGGGGCCCGGCTCGACAGCAGCCGGGCTGATTGTGGGGGCGATACTGATGACACTTGCCGATCGCTGTCCGCAGCAACGCGGCCAGGGCGATGCGCTGCCGGCCGACGGATTCGCTCTGGGAATCGCGCAGGCGGCGGCGCTGATGCCCGGGGTTTCGAGGAACGGTGCCACCCTGACTGCGGCCCGGCTGCGCGGCTTCTCACGTTCACAGGCCAATCTGCTCTCGCGGACCGTTGCCCTGCCTGTGATCCTGGGGGCAGTTGCTCTCAAAGGCTCTCGCCTTGCCCGACGGGGAATCAGCAATAAACAGAAGAAGTGGCTGGCCGTGGGCGTAGTCACTTCCTTCGGCTCAACCCTGGCCTCAAACGGGCTGATAGGGATGGTCGAGCGGGACCGCGCCCTGCTGCCCTACGCGGCCTACCGCATCGCCTTCGGACTGTTGATCCTGGGTCGGCTGGCCTCTACGAAGGAATCTGTTGTTGAATCGGAGTCCATGATCGACTCAAGTGCGGAGCAACAGTGAGCGAAACGGGCGAAGATGCCTACGCCCGTGCTGGTGTAAGCCAGGGCGATGCCGACCTGGCAGTCAGCCGGCTGGTCGCCGCATTGGCCACGGCAAACACTGGACGGCCCTCGCGCCAGGTCGACCTGAGCGGCCACTACGCCGCCGTGATGAAGCTGGACGAGACGACAGGAATAGCGCTCTCTACTGACGGTGTAGGGACCAAGCTCCTCGTCGCTGAACAGCTTGGCCGCTACGACACCGTGGGCATCGACTGCATCGCGATGAATGTCAACGACATCATCTGTGTTGGTGCTGAGCCAATAGCGATGCTTGACTACCTCGCGGTCGAGCATGCGGATCCGGATCAGTGCGAGCAGATCGGCATCGGCCTCGCCCGCGGCGCGGAACTGGCGGGGATCGAGATTCCCGGTGGGGAGCTGGCCCAGATCGGAGATCTGGTCAAAGGCTTCGACATCGCCGGTGCCTGTTTCGGCACCGTCGCCCTCGACTCGATAATCGACGGGTCGGCGGTCTCCCCGGGGGATGTCATCATCGGCCTGCCGTCCTCGGGGATTCACTCCAACGGCTACACACTTGCCAGGGCGGCACTCGACGGAATCTCCATGGATGACGAGGTACTCGGTCGTCCTCTCGGTGACATTCTGATCGAACCAACCGAGATATATGTCAAGGCGGTGATGGCCCTGATCGACTCGCCGGTTTCAGTTCACGGTCTGGCCCACATCACCTCGGGCGGCCTGGACAACCTGCTCCGACTCAAGGCCGATGTCTCCTACGAGGTGAATGAACCGCTACCCCCGCAGCCGGTGTTCGACCTGATCGCCCGCAGGGGAGAAGTGCCTGAAGACGAGATGTACGAGGTCTTCAACATGGGCTGCGGCTTCTGTTGTGTGGTGCCCGCAAAAGATGAAGTCGCAGCACTTGGACTGCTCCGTGGGCATTACCCTTCCGCCGCCAGAATCGGCACCGTCGCGCCCGGGCCAAAGGCAGTTGTCCGCTCCTGACAGCCGCCAGCGGCGGGCCAGGCTTCTGAACTGGCTGATTTTTCCCTGTCTGGAGTACAAAACAGCGCCGGGACGCAGCGCAAGGTAGCCTGTCTCACCCATGGTTTTTCGCAGCCCGGATCGGTGAAACGGTGAGACTCGACCCTCGAAGTTCGTCGAGAAAACCCGTCTGTCCATGAACCACCCTCCGGCAAGTGCACAGATGATCGGAACGGTCCTGTCGGACCGGTACCGCCTTGAGGCCAAACTCGGATCAGGCGGCATGTCCACCGTCTATCTGGCCCGCGATGAAGTTCTTGACCGTCCGGTCGCAGTGAAGCTGATGCACCAGGAAATGACCGAGCACGAGGACCAGCTTGAACGGTTCAACCAGGAAGCCCGCGCCGTGGCCAAGCTCTCGAACCCGAACATCGTCGCGGTAATCGACGCCGGTGAAGACGGGGGTCGGCCTTACATCGTTTTCGAGTACGTCCAGGGCGAGACCCTCAAACAACGGATCAGCCGGGTCGGGGCGCTGGAAGCGACCGAGGCCCTGGCATACGGGGTGGAGGTTGCCCAGGGGCTTTCAGTCGCTCACGAGCGGGAGATGGTTCACCGGGACGTGAAGCCCCAAAACGTGCTGATCGACGCAACCGGCCGGGCCAAACTGACCGACTTCGGAATCTCCCGGCAGCTCAACGATGAGGGCATCACTGCCACCGGCAAAGTGCTCGGCACCACCGACTACGTGGCGCCAGAGCAGGCGATGGGCAAGGACGTTGATACGAGGTCGGACATCTACTCACTCGGCATCGTGCTCTACGAGATGCTGACCGGGGATGTCCCGTTCGAGGCCGAAAACCAGATCGGTGTGGCAATGAAGCATGTGAACGAGGAGCTGCCCGACGTTCAGGTGAGGAGACCGGATATCTCGGCGGCTTCAGCTCGCGTGGTCGACATGGCTACTGCGAAGAATCCCGATGACCGCTACCAGACCATCGATGACATGGCGGACGACCTTCAGGCAGCACTCGAGGTGGAAGCCATCCGGGCCGGAGGGGCCACCGGTGAAGCTACTTCCGTGCTGGAAGCCGTTCCGATGCCGAGCCGGAGACTCCCCAGCAAGCAGAACTCACCCTGGCCGGCTGTCGTCATGCTGGTGATCGCCCTGGTGATCGCGGCCGGTACTGCCTTCGTGATCTCACAGGGAGGGACTGGCGGCGGCGGAGCTGGTGCCGGTAGCGGGGCGGCCGGGGCGGGCGGCAATCAGGTGGAGCTCTCTGGTTCAAGCGATTACGACCCGGAAGGCGACGGGACCGAGCATCCCGAGGAGGCACCTTTCGCCATAGACGAGGATGCGACTGCGTCGGTGTGGACAAGCGAGACCTACCAGACAGCCACCTTCGAGCCGAAGTCCGGCGTCGGGCTCTGGGTCGACGCCGGCAGGCCAGTCAGCGCCACGGCTCTCGAGATTCTGACGCCCACGCCCGGCTGGACTCTTGAGGTCTACGGAAGCAACGACCCCGTCCCCGACGCGGTAGCCGACTGGACAAGTCTCGCCCTGGTTCCCCAGGTGAGCGAGCGTCAGCGGGTAGAGCTGATCACGGCTGGCGAGCAGTACCAGTACTACCTGGTCTGGGCGACCAACCCGGCTGAGACCGAGGACGGCTACGGCGTCGCGATCTCCGATGTCAAGCTTTTCGAGTGAGTCAAGTCAGGCGACGGGACCCGAGCAGGAAGTAATCCTCCTGCCTCAGAAGCTGTGCTGCATCTCCCGTTGGTGACGCTCGACCGCCAGCGCCACCAGCCGCGAGCACAGGTCGCGGTAGGGCAGCCCCGAGGCCTCCCACAGCTTTCCGTAAACGGAGGTCTCGGTGAACCCGGGCATGGTGTTGACTTCGTTCAACCTGACCGTACCGTCAGCTTCAACGAAGAAGTCGCAGCGGGCAAGACCTGAACAGTCCGCCAGGATGAAGACCTCGGCAGCAAGCTGGCGAATCCGCTCGGTCACCTCTTCATCGATCGCAGCGGGAACTTCCAGCTTCATCCGGCCATCCGTGTACTTCGCCTCGAAGTCGTACCACTCGGCATCGGCGAGGATCTCGCCCGGCAGAGAAACCTCCGGGTTGAGGTTGCCCAGCACCGAGCACTCGATCTCACGGCCTTCCGAGTTGGCCTCGATGATCACTCGCGGGTCATGCGCTGCCGCCCCGGCGACCGCAGCGTCCAGATCTGCGGGACTCTTCACCCGGCTGATACCGACGCTGGAGCCGAGCCGGGCAGGCTTTACCCAGAGCGGCCAGGCCATCTCGGACACCCTTTCCTTCCAGCCGTCATCGCCTTCAATCGCCTGAACGAAGTCAACCTGGCTTATGCCCCTGTCAGCGCAGAGTCTCTTCAGGGTGAGCTTGTCCATGCAGACGGCTGAACCCAGCACCCCGGACCCGACGTACGGCAGGCCCGAAGTGTCAAGTGCTCCCTGGGTAATGCCGTCCTCACCGAACGGGCCGTGAAGTGCCGGGAACACAACCTCTACGCCGGCGAGCTTCTCTGCTGCTGCTCCGTCCGCTGCCAGGCCTGCGCCGGGCAGAATAGAAACCGGATCGCCATCGCAAAGCCACCGTCCGCTCTTCTCGATCAGCAGGGGCACCACCTCATGACCCGCTTCGGTGAGTCCGACGGCTACGGCCTCGCCGGACCTGAGCGACACCTCGCGCTCACTCGATCTACCTCCACTGAGTACGGCGACCTTCATCAGGGTGGGTCGCCGTCCCCGCTGGATTCGACTCCTCCTGAAGCCTCGAATACACCGACGACCAGAACTACCCGCGTGCCCCGGTTCACCGACGATCCTCCCCCGGGGTTCTGGTCGATCACCCGGCCATCCTGAGGTTCGATGTCCGTAGTCCGTTCCTCAACTGAGGGAGAGAGCCCGAGTCCTGTGATCTGAGCGATCGCATCCGACCGGGTCAGACCGACCACGTTCGGGACATCGACCGTAGCCACAGGTTCCGGGCCCTTCGACACGACCAGCTCGACGGTCGAGCCGGCATCAACCTTGGTGCCGGCGTCAGGCGACTGGGAGATCACCTCCCCCTCAGGGCGGTCACTTGTCTCTTCCGTGAATGAGGACTCGAGTCCGAGGGCGGAAAGCTGCTGTTCAGCAGCGTTCCGGGTCTGGCCGACAACCGGAGGCACAGCAACCTGCCCGGGGCCGCTGGAGACAATCAGGGTCACCTCGGATCCACGTCGAACCGACTCTCCGGCCGGTGGATCTGTCTCGATCACCGCGTCGACCGGTACATCGGATGAATCCCGCTGCTCGACTGTCACCCCAAGGCCGGCTTCTTCCATCGCCTGCTCAGCCTCGTCCCTGGGCTGCCCGATGACGTCGGGTACCTGGACCTGGCCTGGTCCACCACTGACCGTCAGGTTCACATCGGGGTCAGAGCAAAACCAGCCAAAGAGCCTGCAGTCACGATCGGCCCTGCCTACCGGATCCTGATTCACGACCTGGTTGACCGGAACCTGCCGCTGCACCCGCTCCACTTCGCCGACGGAAAAACCTTCCCCTGAAAGCAGGGAAATAGCGCCGTCGAGATCCGAGCCGACCACGCTGGGCACCTCGACAGTGTTGTCACGCAGGGATCCCCAGAGGATCAGCCCAATCAGCACCGCGACGACCGCGGCTGCAATCCACGGCCAGCGGCGCGTCGGTTCGGCCACCACCTGATCGGGGCTGGCCTCAGCTGCGTCCAGGGCGGCAATGAACGACTCGGCGTCCGGAAAGCGGTCGTAGGGTTCGCGCCTGATGGCGGTCATGACGACCGCGTCGAGCGCCGGTGAGACGTCCGGATTCCAGTCACTCGGCGCTGGTGGCTGCTCGGAGAGCTGTTTCAGAGCCACAGCTACCGCGGTCTCTCCTTCAAACGGAACCCTGCCAGTCAGACACTCGTAGAGGATCACGCCAACCGAGTAGATGTCCGACTCCGGTACGACATCAAGGCCCTCGGCCTGCTCCGGCGAGAGGTAATGGACCGTGCCAAGGATCGATCCGGCCTCGGTAATTTCGGAGAGACCCGCCCGGGCGATACCAAAGTCCGTGACCGTCGCAAGACCGGTGGAGTCGACGATCACATTCATCGGCTTGAGGTCACGGTGAATGACTCCGTGACGATGGGCGAATCCGGCTGCCTCCAGAATCTGGCGGACGATCGCCACCGATTCGGTCGGTGTGAGGCCGTAGTTGATCAGCTCCCGGAGGGTCCTGCCATCCAGATAAGCCATCGCAATGTAGTAGGTGTGGTCTACCTGGCCACGGTCATAAATAGAGACGATGTTGACCTGTTGAAGCGCAGCGGCAGACTCGGCCTCGCGTCGAAAGCGCTGAATGAACTCGGGGTCACGGGCGAAGTGATCGTGCAGAACCTTCAGAGCGACCCGTCGAGGCAGGTGAAGGTCATCGGCCAGCCATACGTCCGCCATCCCGCCGGAGCCGATCAGGGACCGGACGCGGTAGCGACCGTCGACTACGGTTCCCTCTGTCAATCGCTCCATCTCGTTATCCGCCTGTCAGTGTCTGCATCACGCCGGCTGCTATCGGAGCCGCAACGGTACCGCCTTGGCCGTCGGTGCACTCGACCGTCGCCGCTACAGCAATCTTGGGATCGTCAGCCGGAGCGAATCCGACAAACCAGGCCTGGTTGGGCAACCCTTCGCACGCCACTCGACCCGGGACTTCCGCCGTGCCGGTCTTGCCGGCAACATCAATCCCGCTGAGCGCTGCGGCAGTTCCGGTTCCCTCATTCACAACCGCCTTCATGGCCTCGGTCAGCTGCGTGGCGGTCTGCTCCGACATCACGTTCGACTGACTCGACGGTTCCATCGAGTCAAGAGTCCGGCCGTCCACATCTTTGACCTGATCCCAGATTCGTGGCTTCATCAGAACGCCGCCGTTTGCGATTGCGGCGGCGACTTCGGCCATCTGAAGAGGGGTCGTCAGAAGTCGCTCCTGTCCGATCGCGATCCGGGCGATGTCAACCCCTTCACCGTCCCGCAGAAGATCCCCGTCCGGACCAAACACCCCGCTGACCGAAAGCTGGTCGGAGGGCAGATCTATGTCAGGCCTGGAGTTGAAGCCGAACCGGTCCATGTACTCGTAGAGGGTCTCCTCGCCGACCCGCCGCCCCAGCTTTGCGAAGAACGTGTTGACCGAACTGGTCAGGGCCGTGGTGACATCGATCTCACCGAAGGACGACCCACCCGAGTTACCCAGTTCCTGTCCCTGAATGGTGAGCGAGGCGGGTGAATCGATCAGAGTGTCGATGCCGATCGCTCCGCTGTCGAGTGCCGCTGCCGCAGTCACCAGCTTGAAGGTTGAGCCGGGTGGGTACTGGCCCTGGGTCGTTCTGTTGAGGAGCGGTGAACCAGGGTCCTGGTTCAGCTCCGGCAACTGTTCCGGGATCAGATTCGGGTCATACGGGGGCTGGCTCACCATGGCCCTGATCCTGCCGGTTGAGGGCTCGATTGCGACCACGGCTCCCGGGCGGCCGTCCAGCAGGTCGAACGCCGCCTGCTGAGCGACCGGATCGAGGCTGGTGGAAACGTTGTTGCCGGTCTGCTTCCGGCCCCGCAACTCGTCAAATATGGTCGTGAACTCGGAGTTCTCGCCGGTCAGCGCATCGTTGTGGAACGCCTCGAACTCGGAGTTACCCTGTTCGGCAAAGCTGTAGCCAACAGGGTGAGCGAACAGTTCGCCGAGCGGATACTCCCGAACGAATTGCCTGGAAGCACCCGATCCCGTGCCGACAGACTTCGCGATCAAAGAGCCGTCAGCCGCTGTTATGCGACCGCGCTTGATCTGTTGCGCCTTGAAGAGCGGGCGCTTGTTGACCTGTTCCTGCCGAAGGCCGGCCGCGCCAAAGACCGCCCACTGGGAAGTGAACCCGATCAGCACGGCGAAACTGACGACGACAAAGCCGAAGAGCTTGATTATTCGCGCGTTCAGGACCAGGCTCCCACGGACGCTGCCGGTTCCCCATCCCGCGCCTCACGCCGTGCCCGGTTTGAAACCAGAAGCAGCAGGGCGAGCAAAATGAAGTTGGCGAGGATCGAGCTTCCCCCGTAGGAAACCAGAGGAAGGGTGACGCCGGTCAGCGGAATCACGCGGGTGACTCCGCCGATTATTACGAACGCCTGAAAGGCGAATACCGCAGTCAACCCGGTCGCCAGGAGCTTGGAGAACCCGTCGTTGGCCATCAGTGCGACTTTGAAACCTCGGGCGGCGATCAGGAGATAGACGCAGATGACAGCTGCTCCACCAAACAGGCCCAGCTCGGAAACGATCAGCGTGTAGATCAGATCGGTCTGTGCTGCGGGCAGCAAGGGGTCCGTTCCGCCGGGTATGACCACCATCGATCTGGCAAAACCTTCGCCGAACAGTCCGCCGTCAGCCTGAGCAAACATGGACTGCAGAACCTGGTAGCCGGCACCGCCGGGATCCTGGTACGGATCCAGCCAGATGTCCACCCGATCTGTCACGTGCGGGACTGTGCTGTAGATCACCCACGCTCCAATCATGAACATCGACATGCCGATCACCACAAAGGAAAGCCGCCCGGTCGCTACGTAGAGGAGCGCCAGGAAAGCGGCGAAGAACATGAGGGAGCTGCCGAGATCGCGGATGAAGATCAACATGAACATCGCGGCCCCCCAGACCACCAGCAACGGCCCGAGGTGCTTGAGCGGTGGCAGCGTGACACCAAGGACCCGCCTCGCACCGACTACCAGCAGTTCACGGTGTTCGCGTAGGTAGCTGGCCAGGAAGATGACAATGCATATCTTCGCCAGCTCCGCAGGCTGAAAGCCGACTGGACCGATCTTCACGCCCAGGTAGGCACCGTTGACCTGCGTCCCGATCAAAGGGAGCCGAGGGGCAAGCAACAGCGCAATTCCAGTCAATGCAATCGTGTAGCGGTAGCGCTCGAGAACGGAGTAGTCCCGCAGGAAGTGGATGACGACCGCAAACAGGATCAGGCCGAGGACGAACCAGTTCGCCTGGTCGCGGGCCAGTTCACGGGCCAGTTCAGCGTCAAGCCGATAGAGCATCACGAGACCGAACGCGGTCAGCAGTGCCATCAGGGGGAACAGATATGGATCGGCCTGGGGAAGCCTGATGCGAATGTAAATGTGGGTCGCCAGACAGATGGCCAGGAAGTACAGCCCGTAAGAAAGGCTGAGGTTGCCGAGTTCACTGTCGTTCTGGGCGAATACCGCAGCGAACCCGATCGTCAGCAGGAGTGCGACTGGAATCAGCGCGAGCAGTTCGCGGTTCCGAGCCGAAAGACCCACCGCCCCCGTGCCCACCTATCTGCCCTCGTTGCTCTCGATGTCTTCGATCAGGGAAGTTGCGTCCTCCCGCGAACGGAAGGTGTGGCCGGTGACTGCTTCCCGACGTTGTGGTCCCAGATCCGAGGTCTGAACGGGGGCCGAGTACTTCCGCTGGTACAGCAGGACACCGAAGGGGAGCTCGTAAGGCACGCCCTGATAGAGCGCGACTCTGCCGGCATCGTCGGTTCCAAGGAACCAGACCTGGCGACTCGCTACAAACGCCCCGGCGAACAGCACGGCCAGGATCAACAGGCCGGCGAAAGTCCGCAGCAGGATTTTCCCGGGCCTTCGACTCTGACGCGCGCGCGCCGGGGCACCCGCCGGTTGGCCCCGGTGCCCCCGGGCCCGGGAGATCAAGGTCGGCTGATCGATCCGGGGAAGAGGTGCCGCCGGATCCTCCACTTGAAAGAGCAGGACGGTGATGTTGTCGCGCCCGCCAGCGATGTTGGCCTCGTCCACCAGGGCACGAGTAGCCGCCTCAAGGCTGGGTGACTCTTCGATCAGAGTCCGGATCCGCTCGTCAGTGAGCATCGTGGTCAGGCCGTCGGAACAGAGCATGAAGATGTCGCCTGGATCCGCCGGGACAGCCTGAACATCAACCTGAACCTCCGGTTCAGGGCCAAGTGCCCGGGTGATGATCGAACGCTGGGGATGATCCTCAGCCTGCTCTTCGGTGATCTGGCCCCGCCGACGCATCTCTTCGACCAGCGAGTGGTCACGTGTGAGCCGCTGGAAGATGCCGTCACGCAGGCGGTACGCGCGCGAATCGCCGACATGGCCGATAACGACCTCCTCCCGCTGCGAATCGACCGCTACCGCCGTGATGGTCGTGCCCATTCCCGAAAGCGAGGCATCGGAGTGGGCCTGATCGTGAATCGTTCGGTTGGCGACGCTGATCGAGGCCTCAAGTGCCTCTGCCGGTGAGCCGGCCGGCAGTCCATTGCTGAAAGCCTGAACCGCGGTCATCGAGGCCACTTCGCCGGCCTGGGCACCCCCCATTCCGTCAGCGACCACGAAAAGCGGTGCCCGCGCAAGCATCGAGTCTTCGTTTGCCTGCCGCTGGCGGCCGACATCGGTGCGTTCTGAGTGTTGTGAGACCCTGATCATCTAGTCATCAATCTGGAGGCGAAAGGAAGTGTCGCCGATCGCCAGGGTTGAGCCATCCCGGATCTCGATCTCTCCGTTCACCGGAGTGCCGTTCAACAGGGTTCCGTTGGTCGAGTTCATGTCTTCGACGAAGTATCGGCCAGCCCGAGGGTAGACCCTCGCATGAATCCCGGAAGCGTAACGGTCGGTGAAGGCTATGTCGGCATCTGCCGACCGCCCGAGGGTGACCCCGCCGAAAAGGTCGAACCTGCTGCCCCGATCCAGGCTGTCACTTGACTCGACAATCAGCCAGGCATCGCGGGCGGTGCCTCCGCCTGAACTGATTCCGGTCTGATCGCCGGACCCGCCATTGGCGTTGCGTCGGAGGTCCTTGCGGGCTGCAACGGCTATCCAGAACAGGAACAGGTAGAGCACTCCGAGGAAGGCGAACTTGAGTGCGATCGAGAGCGGTTCAAAATCCACAGTGGTCCCGGTCCCTACCTCTCCAGCACGAAGCGGAAGGTAGTGGTGCCGAGTGTCACCTGGTCTCCGTCGCGCAAAGAGGATGAGGGCAGTCGCCTTCCGTTGACCTTGATCCCGTTGGTGGATTTCATGTCCACTATCTCCCACTGGCCATCGGCGGAGCGACGGAGCTCGGCGTGACGACGGGAAATGTTCGGGTCCGGCAAGACGCAATCCGCGTCGTCGGAGCGGCCGATAACGGCTCGCGATCCTGGCACTTCAATTCGTCGGTTGTCAGTCTCAATCACTGCGACCGGCAAGCGGTTGGTCGGCTCTGAGGTCACGGGGCTGGCTGGCTTCTGTTTCGGGGGCGCCGAATAGACCATGGTCCGCCCCTCCTCCGCCTGCCGCGGCTTCTCCCCCTCACGCGCCGGAGTCTTGACGAGTCTCGTCTGGATCCCGAATTCACCCAGCCTGAGGCGTTCGTCGGTATTGAACTTGACCTCAGGTCGGGTCAACAGGTCGTAGCTCCTGGCTCGCGCATGCTCAAGCAGATACCCCGAAAGCTCCTGCTCCAGGGAACGTTCATACCCGCCCAGCTTCTCGCGATCATCGGTAGAAAGATGGACGGTGTATTCATTGGGCACGTACACCCTCGAGACAGACGCGGTCTGGTGCGAGTCCATCTCCTTGGCAAGCTTGCGGGCCAGCTCAACCGGCTGAACCTCGGAACTGAAGGCGCGGCTGAAAACCCCTTCGACGAGGCCTTCGATGCGGGCTTCGAAGTTGCGGAACAGGCTCACGGCCGCTCCCCTCGGCTGCCCGTCAACGGGTCACTGGGCATTAGGGACACGCTCTGATTCTACGCCAGCAAGCCTTATCGCCCTGGTTTGTGTCACTCCACGGCGATCCCGGAACCTAGAGAGCAGTCCACCCAGCAGAACTGCGATGGCCAACCAGACGGCGAGTGCGACCAGGTAGGTCGAAGAGGTGACCACCGGAAAGAGGAGGTCAGTAAGGAATGCAGGGATCGAACTCTGCCAACCGTCATCGACGTTGGCAAAGCGTCCGAACAGCAACCCTTTTCCGGTGACCGCTTCGGCCAGAGAGGTCAAGGTGAGGCCGGCCACAGCGACCACCGCCCGGTCGCGTGGGCGGGTCGCAAAGGCCGCCAGAGCCGGTACTGCCGGTGCCAGTCCGACGGTGCCCAGAAGGGGTCCGAGTGGTCCGAGTGCAAGGGTCCGACCCGAGCCGGCCACCAGAAATGCGGGCAGCACGACGAGCAGGGCGACTCCGAAGGCCGCGCCGGGCAGTCCCGCCATGAATCCCAGCCAGACCACCAGGCCCAGCCCGCCGACCAGGAAGCCGAGGCGGATTTTCACCAAGGTGAGCATTGCTACTGCCAGCGAGAGAATTCCGACCGAGGCCGGGTCAGCTGACCCGGTGAGAATCATTGCCGTTGCGCACATCCCGCCAGCAACCGCCGCCGAGCCAACCCGAACCGGATCCCGATCGCCCCTGTGAAACAGACGGCCGAGGCGGCCGGTGGGTCGGGAAACTCCAGCCCTGGCAGAGTCGTCAAGCAGATCAAGGCTCTCCTCCAGGGCGACGCCCAGGGCTTCGATGCCGGGGCGTCGGTCTGGATCGTTATCGAGGCATCCGTCGAGCACATCAGTCAAAGAGGCGGGCAGATCCGGGCGCACCTCGGACAGCAACGGAACATCTTCAGTCAGGGCACGGGCTGTAGCGCCGGGGGTCGCTTTGCGGCGTGGATTATCACCCGTCAGGGCCTCGAAAAGAGTCAGCGAAAGAGAGAAGGCATCTCCGGGCGGGCCCACCTCGAGTCCCTCTGCCTGCTCGGGAGACATGTACGAGAGCGTGCCGACTACATCGCCAGCCGCCGTCAGATCTTCACCGTCAGTCAGGCGAGCGATGCCGAAATCCATGAGCTTCGCGCCGCTCCTGCGAAACGGGTACATGAGGTTGCCGGGCTTGATGTCCCTGTGCACCACGCCCCGAGAGTGAGCGTGATCGAGGGCCTCGCATATGTCAGCGCCGATCTCTGCAATTTCGCGGTCGCTGAGCAGGTCCCGATCAATCAGATCCCTGACGGTGTCGCCCTCGACCAGCTCACTGACAAGAAAGGCGCGGCCACCCTCAGAGCCGAACTCGTGATGGGTGAACTCAAAGAGGGTGACTATCCCCGGATGATTGAGCCGCGCCGCTGCCTGGGCCTCACGCCTGATTCTCGGACCGCTCCCGCGGTCAGTCTCGATCACCTTCACGGCGACATCGCGTTCGAGGGTTCTGTCCCAGGCCCGATAGACCGTCCCGAAGCCCCCGCTGCCGAGGCGGGCGTCGATTTCAAAGCGTTGCATCACCGTCGTTCCGATCATCTCCTGTTGAAGTTCGGCCAGTCAGGCGCTAAACCTGCGGTTGGGCGACATTTCGCATACCAGGGGCTGAAAAGCCCATTGAGGCGGGAAGGGGATAGATTGGCTCCGCCGAACCCCCTACGGCAGCCCCCTTTATGGATTCCCCAGATTCCAACGACGAGTTCGACCAGCCACCGCCCCCGGAGGCTCCCGAACAGCGGACCCAGGCCATGCGCAGTGGTGGTGGTGGTCGTGGCGGTGGTCGCCATAGCGCCGGGGAAAACAAGCAGCTGCTTATCCGAAGAGGCATAGCCCTCGGCGTAGGGCTGCTCATACTGATCCTTCTTGTCGTCGGAGCAAAAGGCTGTCTCGACGCGCGCAAGAATCGTTCGCTCGAGGACTACGCCTCAAATGTGACACAGGTTGTTGATGAGACAAACACTCTCAGCGGATCCTTTTTCGGACTCCTCGAGGATCCGGGAGAGATCTCGGTCACCGAGTTCACCGGTGAGATCGAATCCGACCGCGGGGCGATGGACGGCTTCCTCAGCAGAGTCGAAAAACTGAGTACGCCCGGCGACATGGAATCAGCGCAGCAGACACTGAAGCTTGCCTACCAGCTGCGGGCCGGGGCGATGGAGACGATCGCAGCCCGTATGCCGACCGCCCTTGGAGATGAGGGCCGGGAGGCGGCGATCAAGCAGATCTCCAGCCAGATCGGCGTGCTTGCAGCGGCGGACGTGCTCTACAACCAGGTCACCAGGCACTCGATCGACAACGCGATCGCAAACAACGGTGCCAACGCACCCGAGATGTCTCGAAGCACCTTTGTGCCTGATGCAATCTTCTGGGGTGACCCCGAAAACCTTGACGCCGCTCTCGGCGCCGTCGGTGGCGGGCCACGTCCTGCGGCTGACGGTGGCGTGCACGGCACCGGGCTGGCGGCAGTCTCAATCGGCGGGGTATCGCTGGACCCCGAAGTTTCTACGGTCATTCCTGCCGGAACGGAGCCGGTGGTGGACGTCGAAGTGACCAACCAGGGGGAATCCGACGAGATTGACATTTCGGTTTCGATCTCGGTCGACGGGGGAAGCGGGCTTGAGCAGGCCATCCCCTCTCTGGCCGTGGGTGAGACGGGGACAGCTTCGATACTGCTGACTCCGGCGCCGGCTGGCGAGGTCACGATTACCGTAACGGTGGCTCCGGTCCCTGGAGAGCTGGTCCTCGACAACAACGAGGCGACTTACACCGTCTCATTCGAGTAGGACCTTGAGAGTCGCCTACCTAGGTCCGGCAGGAACTTTCAGCGAGGATGCCGTGCGCTCCAGCGGGTTTGGGGGCGTGGGGTACGAGCCGGTCCCCTGCGACACGATTCTCGAAGCGATTGATTCAATCGGCCAGGGCCGCGCCGACCGGGCCATGGTGCCGATCGAAAACTCGATCGAGGGATCGGTACGAGGCACAATGGACGGCCTCATTGCCTGCGCAGACTCGGTCAGGATCATCGGTGAGTACGTCCACGAAGTTCGTTCGGCATTGATTGCCGCCCACCCGATTCCGTTGGACCGGATCACCGTCGTAATCTCGCACCCTCAACCGCTGGCGCAATGTGCGCGGTTCCTTCGGGAAGAGCTGCCCGATGCGGAGCTTCGAGTGGCCGACAGCACGAGCTCCGCAGTCCGTCAGGTCAGCCTTGGTGGCGACGGCCTCGCCGCACTCGGGCCGGCAACTGCAGCTTCGATCTACGGCTGCGCTGTGATGCGCGAGGGGATCGAAGACGAGCCCGGCAACCTGACCCGGTTTGTGTGGCTGGCTCCAGCAGGGGCCGAGTCCCCTGACCCGACTGCCGGATTTCCCCTTCCCGGTGGTTCATCGGAAGCCGGCTGGAAGACAACGGTTGTCTTCTCAGAGCTCGGGGAGGACCACCCGGGAGCACTGGTTG
This sequence comes from uncultured Solirubrobacterales bacterium, assembly GCA_903933815.1. Classification (GTDB taxonomy): domain Bacteria; phylum Actinomycetota; class Thermoleophilia; order Solirubrobacterales; family 70-9; genus 67-14. The sequence goes on along the minus strand of CAIZLN010000088.1, from coordinate 53,746 downwards.
AGGCGCTGCTGGAGTTTTCCCGGCGTCAGATCAACCTGGTCCGGATTGAGTCACGACCTCAGCGCCGCAAGCTCGGCCGTTACCTTTTCTTCATCGATGTCGAAGGCCGAGACACGGATCCAGCTGTTGCTGAAGCGCTCGCCGGACTGCGATTGAAAGCGGGGTCCGTGCGAGTTCTCGGGTCCTACCCCGAAGCTTCCGTCTCGCCCTCTGCCTGAACACCATCTTCAGTCACGGTCGAATCAGCTTCCTCGACGGCTGGGTTCTCAGGGCCTGCTTCCACGCCATCAAGCCCTTCCTGGGCAGGGATCAGTTCATCCTCATCCCCGGTCGCATCGGACTCGACCACGAGAGCAACGGCACTGATGTGGTCCCCTTCCCGCACATTCATGACCTTGACGCCCTGAGTCGGGCGCCCCGTCTTGCGAATGCCTTCAACCGAGGTGCGCTGGACCATTCCGTTTTCAGTAATGAAAAGCAGGTCCTGGTGCTCACGCACGATCAGGGCCCCGGCAAGGCCACCCTTGGTTTCAGTCAGCTTTGCTGTCAAAACACCCTTCGTACCGCGGTTTTTGATGGGGTACTCTGACAGTGCAGTCCGTTTACCGAAGCCATTTTCGGTTACGACCAGCAGCTCAGCATCATCGCGGGCAACATTGAGGGCGAGCACACGGTTGTCCTTCTGGCTGACGTTCATTCCCTTGACACCACTGGTGCCGCGCCCCATCGGACGCGCCTGCTCCTCGTTGAAGCGACTGGCATGACCTGACTTGGAAACCAGAAGGAGGTCGTCCTCGCCAGAGGTCAACTGAACACCCACCAGTTCATCGTCCCCCCGGATCTTGATGGCAATGATCCCGTCGGCTTCGATTCTTGTGTTGTAGTCGATGAACTCCGTCTTCTTCACCTGCCCCTGGGCAGTGGCGAAAACGATGTAGCGGTTCTCCTTGAACTCACGGGTCGGGATCACCGTCATTACTCGCTCACCCTCCCGAAGCGGCAGAAGATTGACCAGTGCGCTTCCTCGAGCGGTGCGCTGGCCTTCCGGCAGCTCGTAGACCTTCTTGCGGTAGACCTTGCCTGTGTTGGTGAAGAAGAGGAGGTAATCATGCGTCGAGCAGATGTGAAGATGCTCGATGTAGTCACCCTCCTTGAGGTTCATCCCGGTCACTCCGACGCCACCGCGATGCTGCTGGCGATAGGAATCGACCGCAATCCGCTTTACGTAGCCGGACTTGGTCAACGAGATCACCATCTGCTGTTCGGCGATCGTATCCTCGATATTGACGTCCCCGCCAAACGGTTCAATTGCGGTGCGTCGTTCATCGCCATGGGTTTCGGTCAACTCAAGAAGTTCCTCGCGCACGATCGCGTAAACCCGGTTCTCATCGCCGAGAATGGCCCGGAGCTCGGTGATCAGATCCATCAGCTCGGCATGCTCGGCCCGAATCTTGTCCGACTCAAGAGCCGTCAGACGCTGCAGCCGCATGTCAAGAATTGCCTGGGCCTGAGCGCGGGACAGATCAAAGCCCTCTATCAATCCCTCGCGAGCGGTGTCAGGGTCCGGTGAGGACCTGATCAGCTTGATCACCGCGTCGAGGTTGTCAAGAGCGATCAGCAATCCTTCGAGGATGTGGGCGCGAGCCTCGGCCCGGCGAAGCCTGAACTGCGTACGGCGGGTCACGACCTCCCGCTGATGCTCGACGTAATGCCGGATCATTTCCCGCAAGCCGAGCGTCTTGGGAACGCCTTCGACCAGAGAAACCATGTTCATGCCGAATGAAGTCTGCAGCTGCGTCTTCTTGAACAGGTTGTTGAGGACCACGTTGGGGACCGCCCCACGCTTGAGTTCAATCACAACTCTCATGCCCGTGCGGTCGGTTTCGTCTCGCAGGTCAGAGATGCCGTCAAGCTTCTTGTCCCGGACCAGGGTGGCGATTTTGACAATGAAACCGGCATCCCCGCCCTTCTTCACGGTGAATGGCAGCTCAGTCACTATCAGGGCATCCTTGCCTCCCTTGAGCGGCTCCGAATGGACTTTGCCGCGAACACGCACGCTGCCTCGACCCGTCTCGTAGGCCTCGCGAATGTTGCTCGGGTCCATGATCCCGCCACCCGGGAAGTCCGGGCCATTTACGTGCTTCATCAGACCGTCGAGGTCGATTTCAGGATCGTCGATGAATGCGGCAACCGCGCCGGCGACCTCACGCAAGTTGTGTGGCGGGATGTTGGTTGCCATCCCTACCGCGATGCCGGACGCCCCGTTTACAAGCAGATTTGGAAAACGGGATGGCAGGACGAGTGGTTCCCGCTGTGACTCGTCGTAGTTCGGTCCGAAATCGACTGTGTCGGAGTCGATATCGCGAAGCATCTCCGTGGCCAGGCGTGTGAGCCGCGCCTCCGTGTACCGCATCGCGGCGGCCGAATCGTCGTCGATCGACCCGAAGTTGCCCTGGCCGTCTGCCAACGGGTAACGCAGTGAGAAATCCTGCGCCATCCTGACCAGCGTGTCGTAAATCGAAGCGTCGCCATGGGGGTGGTACTTGCCCATCACCTCGCCAACGATCGTGGCGCTCTTTCTGTAGGGCCGGTTCGGCTGGAGACCCAGGTCATGCATCGCGTAGAGAACCCGCCGGTGGACGGGCTTCAGTCCATCGCGAACGTCGGGCAGCGCTCGTCCTACGATCACGCTCATCGCGTAATCGATGTAGGAGGAACGCATCTCCAGTTCGAGCTCGCGCTCTTCGATGTGCCCGGTCAGGGCTTCAAGCGCCATCAGACCTCGCCTCCATTACGCCGCAGCGGAGGATTCAGGAAAAACAGTGCGGGCGCGGCTCCGGGATCAGACATCTATGTTGCTCGCCTCCTTGGCGTAAGTCTCGATGAAGTCTCGACGGGGCGAGACCTGGTCGCCCATCAGCATCGAGAAGATCTGGTCGGCCGCCGTTGCATCCTCAAGGGTGACTCGCTGGAGAGTGCGGCTGGCGGGGTCCATAGTCGTTTCCCGCAGCTGGTCGGCGTTCATCTCGCCAAGGCCCTTGAACCTGGTCAGCTGAACGCCATGCTTGGCAAGGTCAAGTACCGCACGGTGCAGGTCGGTGAATGTCTGGGCCTCCTCCACCCGGTCCTTGAGCGTCACCCGGAAGGGCGGCCTGCCAAGCGACGAGAGAAGTTGCGCATGGATGTCGGCAAATCGCCGGTACTCCGTACCCTCAAACAGCCGGGCCGGCAGCACGTGGTTTCGAGCCAGTCCTGACTTGTTGTGGATCGCCTTGACCACGGTGTCCTCACCCTTGCTTTCGAGGATCTCGGTGGTGAAGATGTCTTCTTCGCGATCAACGTCGCCGAGGACCTTCCGGACCTCGTCGATCGAGATAACGGCTGTGTCCAGAATCCGCGACTCGGCGATAAACCTGATGACTTCGTTGCCGAACTCGGACTGAAGCGCTGTGGACCAGCCCTCATACTCTTTCGACTGGCGCACATATCTCTGCCAGCGGTCCTTGGTCAACTTGAGCGACTTGCCTTCGGAGTCGACAATCTCGAACTGGTCGAACCGGTCGCGAAGAAGCAGCTCCTCCAGTTCCGACTCCTTGTCGAGGTAGGTTTCCTGATTTCCGCGTTTCACTTTGTAGAGCGGGGGCTTGGCGATGTAGACGAACCCGGCGTCGATCAGGGGCTGCATCTGACGGTAGAGGAAGGTCAGGATCAGGGTCCGGATGTGAGCGCCATCGACATCAGCATCTGTCGCCATGATGATTTTGTGGTACCTGGCCTCCTCAATGTTGAACTCATCGTGGATACCGGTCCCGATCGCGGTGATCATCGCCTGAATCTCGTTGTTGGCCAGAACCTTGTCGATCCGGCTCTTCTCAACATTCAGGATCTTTCCCCTGAGGGGCAGCACCGCCTGGGTTGCGCGATCCCGGGCCTGCTTCGCGGAGCCACCGGCGGAGTCACCCTCGACCACAAACATCTCGGCGTGCTGTGGGTCCCTGACCGAGCAGTCAGCCAGTTTGCCGGGAAGGGTTGAGTTCTCCAGGGCAGACTTGCGACGGGTGAGGTCCCGTGCCTTGCGAGCCGCCATCCTCGCGCGGGACGCCTCAACAGCCTTGGTGATGATGCGGCGGGCCTCACCTGGATTTTCTTCCAGGAACTCGGCAAGCTTGCGATTGACCGTTTCCTCGACGAGGCCCCGGATCTCCTGATTGCCGAGTTTGGTCTTGGTCTGGCCCTCGAACTGAGGGTCGTGAAGCTTGACTGAAATGACCGCGGTCAGCCCCTCCCGGACATCCTCTCCGGCGAGGTTGTCGTCCTTCTCCTTGAGAATGCCCTTACCGCGGGCATAGGCGTTCAGTGTCCTGGTCAGGGCGGAGCGAAACCCGGACATATGGGTGCCGCCCTCGTGGGTGTTGATGTTGTTGGCAAAGCTGAAGATTGATTCCTGGTACGAACCGTTCCACTGCATCGCTACCTCAACTGCGCCCTCGTCCTCGCTTCCCTCGAAGTAGACGACCTTCTCGTGCATCGCCTCTTTGTTCTGGTTGAGGTACCTGACGAAGTCCTCGATCCCGCCCTCGTACTGAAAAGTCTCGCTGGCGCCATCCGGGCGCTCATCGGTTATGTCAATCTTGAGTCCTCGGGTCAGGAATGCGGTCTCGCGGAGCCGATCCACCAATGTCGAAAAGTCGTAGTCGACCACTTCGAATATCTCGTCGTCGGGAAGGAAGGTGATTTCGGTGCCGGTCTCCTCCGTCGCCTCACCCTTGTCCAGACTGTTCTGTGGGTGACCCCGTTCATAATCCTGATTCCAGACAAAGCCGTCTCTGCGGATACGAAGGTGGAGCTTTTCCGAAAGGGCGTTCACAACGGAGACGCCGACCCCGTGGAGTCCGCCGGAAACCTTGTAGCCGCCGCCGTCGCCAAACTTTCCACCTGCATGCAGGACGGTCAAAACTACCTCGGCAGCGGGCCTCTGCTCCTTTTCCATGATGTCCACGGGGATCCCGCGTCCGTCATCGCGGACGGTGCAGCTGTTGTCCGGGTGAATCGACACCGAAACCGAGTCGCAGTGACCTGCCAGGGCTTCGTCGACCGAGTTGTCCACGACTTCGTAGACAAGGTGATGGAGACCGCGAGGGCCAGTTGAGCCGATGTACATCCCTGGGCGCTTGCGAACGGCCTCCAGGCCCTCGAGAACCGTGATGTCCTTTGCGCCATAAGACGCGTCACTGCTGCTCGTATTATCAGCCAATACTGCCTTTCAAATGCCGGTAGATGGCTCCGAGCAGCTCAAACCACGCGGAAAGAAGGGAGCCCTGGAAAACCATTTCTCAGGTTCCCATAATACCAGTATCGTTCGGATTGAACCCTTGGCCTCATTATGAAAATCCCTGCAAATCAGGCATTTTTTGCAATGGTGTTAATCAATTGTTCGGGTTTGTCTCAGGAAACGGAGCGGAAACGCAACTCTCGAGGCGGTTCGCCGTCCATGGTGGCAGCCAGAATCTCCTTGAGTCTCGGCTCCATGAGGCTTAGTTCCTGGCTCCATACCGAGCTTTTGCAGTCCACGTAAAGAACTCCGTCTACCCCCTCAACCACCTCGGTCACCGAAGCTATGCGTTCTCCGACAGCTTCGTCCCAGGCCGCCTGCGCGCCAGCCAGCATGGTTTCAGGCTGAACTTTCAACTTGAGGTCTGTCAATGCCTTTGAAACAGGTACGGGACGAGGGCTCCTGCCGCGTGAATCCCTCACCCCTGGCCCGTCCCCACCGCTTCTGCCCGGCGGCTGGTCGCCTCGTCAAGCAGGTCCTGGATCGGAATCTCACCAAGGCCCTCCCGTTCGGGTATCAGCGCGCTCTCGGCTGCCGTGATGACACTCTGACCGCCTTCAAGCAGCCTTTCAATCAGCAGCTCACGCCGGCGGGAGTCGAGTTCGCTCATTACATCATCAAGGAGCATCAAAGGTGGGGTGGATCCACCCTCAAGAAGAGCGTCTCTTTCCGCGAAGAAAAGGGCCAGCAGACCCAGTCTCTGTTGGCCCTGTGAACCAAAACGGCGTAGTTGACGCCCATCCAGTTCGAGGCGGAGCTCGTCGTGGTGAGGCCCCCAGGTTGTCCGTCCCAGACGCAGGTCGGCTTCAATCCTTTGTTCGAGGCCGCGCTCCAACTCTTCCGGGTCCCCGGTTGAGCCGGGTCGGTAGGAAAGTACGTTCAGGCCCTCCAGTCCGAGTTCCGCCCCGGAGCGCTCGTAGGATTCGCTGAGGGCATCAACGGCCTCCCCTCTGACTCGGGTCAGTTCCGCTCCGCTTTCCGCCACCTGGCGATTCCAGACCCCCAATTGGCTTCGATCAGCACGGCCGGCTACTACTGCTGACAGAAGAGCGTTCCTTTGTGCCAGTGCCCTCCCGAAGGCGGTGCGAGTGTCTGCTCGCCCAGGCCAGCGGGCGGCAACCCAGGCGTCGAGGTGGGCTCGGCGCCCCGCTGGTGGTCCCTTGACTATTTCCAGGCGATCGGGGGAAAAGACCGTGACCATGGGTCTGTGGTTCACCGCCCGGTATCTGTCAATAGGGGCTCCGTCCATGTTGAAACGAGAGCCTTCACTGCGGCTTACTGAGGACATGAACTCATGCCGTAAGCCGTCCCCGTCCTCAGTCCCAACCCTGGAGCGGGCCCACGAAGAGCCAAAAGGAATCAGATCTCGACGGTCTCCGGTTCGGAAAGATTTTCCTGTGAGGCCGAAATAGACAGCTTCGATCAGATTGGTCTTGCCGGCGCCATTTGCACCAACGATGGCGGTGACCTTCTGGTTCAGGTTTACCTCTACCCCCTCGAGCGACCGCATGCGGTCGGCGGAAACAAGGGAAACCCACACGGCTATTCGTTCAGGCGAATCGGCATTACGAGGTAACGGAATCCGTCATTCTCGACAGGCTGGAGCAGCCCGGGTCTCAGGGGAGAAATCAGCCTCAACAGAACCTCATCACCGCGAACGGCTTCGATTCCCTCCTTGAAAAATTCATGATTGAAGCCGATACTGAGCTCTTCGCCTTCAAAGGCGGCGGGGAGCTTCTCTTCCGCGTCGCCCAGGTCGGGCGTTTCCGCCGAAATTGTTATCTCGCCCGGGGTAAGGCTGATCTTGAGAGGCCTGTTTTTCTGGGCCATCTGGCTTACCCGTTTGACTGATTCGAGTAACTCAATGCGGGGTAGCCGAATATCGTGGTCATAGGTCTCTGGGAAAAGCTGCTGGTAGTTGGGAAATTGCCCGTCCACAGTGGTTGTTGAGAGGACGGTTCCATCAACTACGAAGATCACTTCGCGATCGGTAATGGTCAGGCTGACTGTCTCTGAATCACTCGATGCCAAAAGCTTCGAGAGTTCCTTGAGCGCCTGGGCCGGAATATTCCTGTCTATCTCGGTGGATACAGGTTCCTTCAGGTTTGTCTCCTTGACCGCGAGGCGGTAGGAGTCAGTTGCAACCATGGTCAGGCTGTTACCGGAAGCGAGAACCTGAACGCTGGTCAGAACCGGTCGCATGTCTTCTTTCGAAGCAGCCCTCGCCACCAGATCGATTGTCTCGATCAGTGATGTCCTGGACAGCTTGATCGGGTCGGAACCCGATGAGGGCAGCGGCGGAAAGTCTTCACTCGACAGGGTGCGGATGTGGAAGTTCGAACTCCCTGAGTGGATTTCAACATCGCGCTCTGAAGGCCGGTACTCGATATCGGCCTTGCCTGAACCGAGAAGACGGGAGATGTCAGAAAAAAGTCGACCAGGGAGGAGTATTTCGCCTTCGCCCTCGATAGCTCCGTCAACGTGAACAGGGGCCTTGAGACTCATGTTGCCGTCTGTGGAGCTGAACGAAAGGCGACCCTCACTGGCTGAAACCAGAATCCCACCCAGTGCCGGGTTTGCTCCTCCGGTCGAGATGGTTCTGGCAACCAGACCAAGTTTCGATGAGAGCTCCGAGTTTTCTATTGAGAACTTCATTCAGTCATCCCTATTGAGTTGTTAAGCCTGTGGACTTGTGAGTAGAACCGATATTCCCCACCACCACTGAGGTCTGAGCGTACCGGGCTGTGGAGTGAAGTGGATTCTTTCAACTGTCCCGGAGCCTCTTCACGCCTCGGGTGCCGGAGTGTGGAGAGTAGCGCGGAGTGAGTCCACAGCCGCAGTTACCTCCGGGTCTACGGAAATCTGACCTGCCACCCGGTCGATTGAACTAATTACCGTCGAGTGGTCCCGCCCCCCATAAAGGCCCGCGATCTGGGGGAATGAGAGGTTGGTCATCTCCCTGGTGAGGAACATCGCGACGTTTCGGGCTGTGGAGGTTCTGCGGTCCCTCTTGCGGGAAATCAGCGTCTCCTCATCGGTTCCGAACTGCTCTGCGGTTGTTTGGCGGATCTTCTCTGGCGTCAGGTGAACCGGCTCACAGGTTTTCTCAGGGAATACCTTCGCAATAAGGGCACTGTCCAGGGGTGAGGAACGCAGCGAAGCCTCCGCCAATGTCCTCGTGAGCGCTCCGCGGAGTTGACGCAGGTTTGTTTCTACCCGCCGCGCCAACAGCGTCAGGGCCTCCTGGTCAACCACCTCGAGACCGGCTTCGGTGACCAGGTGGCGAAGGACCGCAAGTCTCGTCGCAAGGTTCGGGGCCGTTATCTCCGTTGTAAGTCCCCACTCAAACCGATCTGAAAGGCGGTCGGCGAGCGTCGTTATCTCAGCGGGCATCCGATCGGCGGAAAGGACTATCTGGCTTCCCGACTCATAAAGGACGTTGAATGTGTGGAAGAACTCCTCCTCGGTGTGAGGCTTGCCGGCAATGAACTGAATGTCGTCTATCAGGAGCACGTCGATATTCCGGTACTTCCTCTTGAATTCAGCAGTCCCGTTCTCCCGGAGAGACGCTACGAACTCCGAGGTGAAAGCTTCTGCGCTCGTGAAGCGAACCACCAGCTCCGGCACGTTTCGCCGGAGGTAGTTGGCGATTGAACCCAGCAGGTGGGTCTTGCCAAGCCCCGGAGCACCATGGATAAACAGCGGGTTGTATGCCTCGGAGGGGGCCTCCGCCACAGCCAGGGTAGCCGCGTGAGCAAGGTGGTTACCTGGACCTATGACGAAGCGGTCAAATTGATGAGTCGGGTTTGGAGCACAGTCACTGGAGGGGCTCTCGCTTCCCTGGTCAGACTCAGGGATTTCCGAGAAACTGATTGAAGTTACGGACTCCTCAAACTTCCTGACGGCATGGAGTATCAGATCGCCGTAACGTTTTTCAGCCCAGGCCCGCACCGATTCCGGAGCCTGGAGAAAAAGGGTTCCATCCCGTCTCCCTACAGGTTCGAGTGGAGCCAACCACATTCTGTAGGTGGACTCTGGAAGGCTGGACCTGAGGCTCTTGCCAGCAACCCTCCAGAGATCAGAAACCGCTCCCCCTTTGGAAAAGGATTCCTCGGAAGCTTCTCTTGTCTGGTTTGCAGCAGTTGTCATTTTTGGTCTGCCAACCACCCCTGGAAGGCAGGGTTGACCATACATCCGTATCCACGAGCCTTTGTCCGCTGCCTCGCAAATCGCGGATTAAAGTTCTGGGAGGTACAAGTTGGCGGCTCGACCCCTATACTCCGCGACTCTCATGAAGCGCACTTACCAGCCAAAGAAACGCAAGCGGGCAAAGACTCACGGATTCCGTGCCCGGATGAGCACCAAGGGTGGCCGCGAGGTTATCCGCCGGCGCCGGCGCAAGGGCCGCAAGCGCCTTTCTGTCTGAGCATGTCACGCTCCGGCTCTGGTTCCCCCAGACGCCGCCGCCTTTCCCGCAGCGGTGACTTCAAGAAGGTCTACCGTGATGGCTCATCCAAGGCAAGCCGCTACCTCGTTCTCTACAGGTTTAAGCGTGATGAAACCGGTGGAGCCGAAGCCAGGCTCGGCGTTTCCGTCTCCAAGAAGCTCGGTGATGCCGTAACGCGGAACCGAATCAAGAGGTTGCTCAAAGAGGCCTTCTGGGTAGAGGTCGACCGCGATCTTTCAGAGGAGGATTTCGTCCTGGTGGCAAGACCGGCACTCGGACCCCTTGTTGAAGAGAAGGGCCTTGACGCAGCAATCGAGTGCGTCTCGGAGGTGATCGGAAGTAAGTCAGCCGACAGGACCGGGCGTTCCACGTGAAACGGATCCTCACGGCTCCAGTACGGCTCTACCAGCGCTTCCTGTCACCACTGCTTCCCAGAAGGTGCAAATACGAACCGACCTGCTCCACCTACGCCGTGGAGGCGGTCGAACGCTTCGGGGTCGTACGGGGTACAGTTCTCGCCTGCTGGAGAATCCTGCGCTGTAATCCCTTCAGTCATGGTGGTTTCGACCCCGTGCGAGAAGAGTTCACCTTCAAGGTCAGTCCTGTGGACCCGGCCGAATACCACGGAGAATCGAAACCGCGTTGATCCCGATAGCCGTAACAGTCATCGCCAACATCCTGCAGCCACTGATCGATGTGGCCAATGCGGTCCTGGAGACATTCCACGGATGGGGGCTCAGTTGGGGAGGCGCGATCATCGCCTTGACCATTGCCACCCGGACACTGCTGATCCCGCTTACCTACAAGCAGTTGAAGGGGATGAGGGCCCTTCAGGCGTTCCAGCCCCAGATCAAGGAACTTCAGGAGAAATACAAGAACGACCGTCAGCGCCTGTCTCAGGAGATGATGAAGTTCTACCAGGAAAACAAGATAAATCCGCTTGCTTCCTGTATTCCCCTGATCGCCCAGATGCCGATCTTCATCACGCTCTTCTACACCCTGAGGGGCCCGTTGCGCGAAGACATGTGCGGCCAGTCCGCCAAGCCCTGTGGTGAAATTCTCAACCCCGCGACAGGCCAGCTGGGGGGATGGGGTGAGACATTCCTCTTCATTCCGGACCTGACAGCCAAGGCAGCGGGTGGGGTCCTGATTGCGCTGATCGTCCTCTATGTAGGCACCCAGCTCGTTTCGGGGCTGATCATGGCGACCACAGCAGATCGCAACCAGAGGCTGTTGATGATGGCTCTCCCCTTCATCTTCATCCCGTTCATAATCGGATTTCCTGCCGGCCTGATCCTCTACTGGATCACCACCAACTTCTGGACCATTGGCCAGCAGGCAGTTGTCAACAAGGTGATCCCGCCACCGGCCAAGCTGGACCCGGCCTTAGCTGCCGCGGTCAAGGCACCACCACCCCCACCGCCCCGCAAGAAGAAGCGCCGCCGCTAGGGCCGTAGACTGCGGACCATGGAATCGACCGAGTGGCCAACAGAACCTGCGGATCGCGTACAACTGCTGGTTGAGCGCGTTCTCGAACAGCTTGAACTGGGTGGGGATGTCGTAATCGAGGAAGATGACGAGGCCATTACCGCGACGGTGGAAGGCGATGAGGATTACGGCCTGTTGATCGGCCGGCGCGGCCAGACCATCGATGCGCTCCAGTTGCTTTGTTTTCAGGGAGCCTTTCAGGGCATGAGAGAGCGTAAGCGTGTGGTGCTTGACGCAGCCGGATACAGGGAAAAGCGAGAAGAGGTCATCACTGAGCGAGCAGAGAAGGCCGCTGAGAAGGCCGTGGCTACCGGTGGTGAGGTTGAACTCGACTCGATGCCTGCCCGCGAACGCCGTGTCGTTCACGAGTTTCTGAAAGAGAACACTGAGGTGGAGACCTACAGTGCCGGAGACGAGCCTCAACGACGGGTCGTCGTGGCTCCTTTGATTTCGGATTGAGCACCCCGGATCGGCCCGACGCGGACCCCGATCTGATTCAGCGGTTGAAGCCGATGCTGGCAATGCTGGCCGCTGATCCAGCATCGCTCAGTTCGGTCACCGACTCACACAGAGGTGTTGACGTTCACCTGCTGGACAGCCTGGCGGGCACAGTGCTGGATGAACTTGAGCACCCGGAGGCGGTGGTAGATATTGGCTCGGGGGCTGGTTTTCCGGGCATTCCTCTCGCAGCAGCAAGGCCTGACAGCAGGTTCGACCTGATTGATTCCGTAGGGCGAAAGGTCGATTTCATGGATCGGGTGATATCGGAGCTGGGCCTTGGCAACGCCAGGGCAGTCAAGGTCAGGTCGGAGAACTGGGCCGAGGCCGAGGGCAGGGAGGCGTACCAGGTTGCCACCGCGCGAGCCGTAGCCCCCCTCGCGGTGCTGGCTGAACTGGCCTCACCGCTGCTGCTTGAGGGCGGGGTACTTGTCGCCTGGAAGGGCGCTCGCGAGACCGGTGACGAACTGGCCCTCGAGACAGCGGGCAGAAGTCTTGCCATGGGGCTTGACCGGATCGTCCCGGTCCAGCCGTTTCCCACCAGCAGGGTGAGGCACCTCTATGTAGTGAGCAAGACGGGCCCGACACCGGATCGGCTCCCGAGGAGACCCGGCATGGCCCGCAAGCGACCATTTCCCACCTGAGTGGCAGTCCTGCCATCGCCTCGCGGTGCTGTGGGAAAAGGCTCTAAGCTGAATCGGCGATGAACTCCGGCCGGCTAAAAAGATGGGTTTGATCTACGCGGTCGCCAACCAGAAGGGCGGCGTCGGAAAGACAACGACCACTGTTAATTTGGCTGCTGCACTGGCTTCGCTTGGCCAGAAGATCCTTGTGGCAGACCTTGACCAGCAATGTAATGCGACGGTTGCGCTGGGTCTGGACCGTGCCACCAGGCCATCAACCTACGAAGTCCTCTCCGGGGAGGTGACGCTGGCAGATGCCGCCACCTTGTCCGGCAGCGACAACCTCTGGGTCGCCCCTGCCAGCAGAGATCTGGCTGGTGCCGCTGTCGAGTTGCCGCAGGTGGAGGATCCCAACTACCGCCTGCGCGAACAGCTGGGGCCGGTTCGGGAGATCTATGACGCTGTCCTGATGGACTGCCCGCCCGCTCTGGGACCCGTAACGGTCAACGCCCTGGTAGCAGCAGATCGTGTGATCGTGCCGGTTCAGGCTGAGTACCTGGCCCTCGAGGGCCTCGCCGAGTTTCGTGAGACGATGGCCGCGGTCAGGCGTGACCTGAATCCCGGTCTTGAACTGGCCGGAATTGTGGTGACGATGCATGACGAGAGGACCCGCTTGGCCCAGGACGTGGAGAGAGACCTCCGTGAGCATTTTCAAGGCGATGTCTACCGCAATGTCATCCCAAGAACCGTAAGGCTTGCCGAGGCCCCGAGCTACGGGATCCCGATCATCGACTATGCCCCGGCCTCCCGTGGGGCGGGCGCCTACCTGGCTTTGGCAAATGAGGTTCAGTCCCGTGGCTGAGAGACGAGGGATGGGCCGAGGCCTCGGTGCAATTCTTCCTGATTCACCGGCCGGTGCTGACATTCGAGAGCTGGCTGTCGGAGCGATCGAACCGAACCCGAATCAGCCCCGGCGCCTCTTTGACGAAGCGGCCCTCCAGGCACTCGCTGACTCAATCGAGGCCAGCGGAGTCGTACAACCTCTGCTGGTGAGGGAACTTAGTAACGAAAGATACGAGCTGATCGCGGGGGAGCGTCGCTGGCGTGCAGCCCAGATAGCTGGCGTCAAACGGGTTCCAGTGGTCGTTCGGGATTCGGATGAAGCCGACCGCCTGGAGGTGGCGCTGATTGAGAACATGGTTCGCGAGGACCTCAACCCGGTGGAAGAGGCCCGCGCCTGTGCGGCACTGGTTGAAGATCTCGGCGTCACCAAGGAGGAACTCGGGCGCCGGGTTGGCCGCAGCCGCCCTCAGATTTCGAACCTGATCCGCCTGTTGGACCTGCCTGATGAGGTCCTGGGCATGCTTGAATCAGGACAGCTCAGTGAGGGACATGGCCGTGCGATTCTTCAGGTAGGCGATCACGATGGTCGCCGCAGCCTCGCCCGTAAGGCGTTGAGCAAGGAATGGTCGGTCCGCAAGACGGAGCAGGAAGCGCGCGCGGCCACCGCCCGGAAAGAAAGTGGAAGCAGCGGTCGTGAGCAGGGGCTCTCAGCTGAAGAGAAGGAAGCGATCGCCGATCTGACCGAGAAATTTGAGGTCGCATTCGGCCTGCCGGTGAAAATCGTTTCGCGGACCGGTGGACTGGCGATCGAAATACAGGCTGAGGACTTTGACCAGGCCGCGGGGCTGGCCGACAAGCTTCGCGGACCACAGTAGAATCATCGATTCAGTTCGGGCGATTAGCTCAGTTGGTTAGAGCGCGTCTCTGATAAGGACGAGGTCCGTGGTTCGAATCCACGATCGCCCACTCGAGCCCACTCTGTCTTGAGGCCTTGAGGTGTCATCACCTCAGGACGGTCTGGCTGATCGGGCTCAGGGGCCCTGTGGCCCCACCGTCGCCTGCTCCTCAACGTCCGATCGCTCTGCTGCTTTGCTTTCGAAATACTGATCACCCTCGATCGAGAGGTTGGGCAGCAGCCTGTCCAGCCAGCCGGGCATGTACCAGGCCCAGCGTCCGAACATGGCTACCGCTGCGGGAAGCAGCACACAACGGATCAGGGTGGCATAGATGATGATCGCCACCGCTGTGCCCACGCCGAACTGCTTCACGATCGGGTTCCCATTGATGACAAAGGCCAGGAAGACTGCCGTCATGATCAGAGCCGCAGCACTCACAGTTTTCCCTGTGGAGGCAAGCCCCTCGACGATGGCAGCCTTGGAATCCTTCTTCTCAAGCCATTTTTCACGCACAGCACTCATGAGGAAGACGTTGTAGTCCATCGAGAGACCGAAGAGCACGGCGAACATCATGAGGGGCACGTAACTGACGACCGGGATCGCCCCCTCCAGACCGATTAAAGAGGTTCCACGGCCAACTTCAAAGACTGCGGTAGTAACACCAAATGCCGCCGCTACCGTCAGCAGGTTCATCAGCGAGGAAATGAGGGCGATTCCGGGCGCCCTGAAGGCGACGGTCATCAGGATGAATCCCAGGAGCACCACCACGCTGATGGTCAACACAAGACGATCGCCAATCAGCGTCGCCAGATCGACGTAGCTGGCGGTCTGCCCCCCGACATAGGCGGTGAGAGAGGAGTCCTTTGTTGCATCGGGAATGGTTGTTGCCCGCAGATCGCTGACCAGGGTCGAGGTTGCTTTCGCGGATGGGCCGGTGGTTGGCGTCACATTGATAGTCGCTGCAGTCCCGTTGGGGCTGATCGAAGGTGGGGAGGCGGAAGCAACGCCGGAGGCACCGGAGAGAGCGCTATCGAGTTTGCCGAGATCCGACTGGGTGGTGCTCTCGTCTTTCGAGTCGATTCCCACAGCAACGAGGAAGCCGGCGTTTGCTCCTACCCCGAAGCCTTCGCCAAGCAGGTCATAGGCGATCCGCGCCTGGGTGTTCGTCGGGAATGAGCCATTGTCCTGCTGGCCGAGGTACAGCTGGTGAACCGGATAGGCCAGCAGAGCGAGGACGATCAGGGAGAGGACGGTCGCAGGAATGCGGTGACGCACCACGGCCTCGGTCCACTGGGTCCACCCGGGCGACTCACTGACTTTTTCCTGCTTGTCGAGAGAGATGAAAGGCAAGGCAAAGCGGTCGAGTGAACGACCGGCTATGGCCAGCAAGGCCGGCATCAAAGTCAGCGCCGAGAGCATTGCGAACAAGACAGCAACCGCGGCTGAATAGCCCATGGCCGAGAGAATCTGAACCTTGACTACGGCGAGGCAGAGAAGGGCCAGGATCACGGTGGAACCCGCGAAGACAACAGCCCCTCCGGCGGTTGCCGTGGCTCGCGCCGCTGCCTCTTGATAGTCGAGTCCCGCCCCGAGATGCTGCCGGTGGCGGCTGACCATGAACAGTGCGTAGTCGATTCCCACGCCGAGTCCGATCATGATTGCCAGGGTCGGACCGATGGTCGGAACATTCACCAGTTGCCCGAGAAGGTAAACCCCGGAGATACCCGCCACCAGCCCAACCAGTGCGGTAATCATGGGCAGGCCCATCGAAACCAGCGTTCCGAAGGTGAAGAGCAGAATTGCTATGGCCGCAGCGATTCCAACGATCACACTCAGATCGACATCCGGATTCGAGACAGCATTGCCGACATAGCCACCGACGCCCACGGTCAACCCGGCCTTCGATGACGGCGCCGACAGGTCGACCAGGTGGTTGCCTTCGTCGACGGTCAGCTCCGAGGGAGAAGCCTTGATGGTGACGCTGATCACCGCAACCTGACCATCCCGGCTGTTCAGGGACTGCGACTGCTTCGTCGATCCCAGTGGGCTCACGACGGCCTCAACACCAGGGTCCTTTTCGTAGTTGGAGACCGTTTCGTTGATTGCGTCGGTGTACTTTGAGTCCTGGATCAGATCGCCACCCGGCGCTCCCAGGGCAACCGGTATTGAGCCGTTTGCTGCCTGGGGCCAGCGATCGTCGAGCAGATTGGTGGCATCCTGGCTGCCGGTGCCGGCGAGAGTCAGGTTGTTTGAGGTGTTCCAGCCCATCGACTTGGACCCGATCAGCAGGGCTGCTGCGACGATTACCCAGGCCACCACGACTACCCACCTGTGTTTCGTACAGAAGTGCCCAAGTGCGTAAAGAACTGGTGTCAACGGATGCTCCCCGATGGATGGCCTGTACGAACCGGGCGAGCATACAGGCGTGTCCGCTGACTGGCTTGCGCCGTACCTATAATCGGTTCCCATGCGAGAGATGCAGATCTACGGGGTTTCTTTTGACATGGTCGGCAAGCAGCCGATCGTGCTGCTGAAGACGATCGACGACAACCGCTTCCTCCCGATCTGGATCGGGCATCCTGAGGCGGCAGCAATCCTGATGAAGCTTCAGGGCACCGACACGCCGCGTCCGATGACCCATGACCTGATAGTCGACATGCTTGACCAGGTCGAGACCAAGTGTGAGCGGATTGCCATTACTGAACTCCGTGACAACACTTTTTTCGCCAGCATCACCCTCTCGGTCACTGGCACCGAGGTAGAGCTCGACTCCCGCCCTTCCGACGCGCTGGCCATCGCAGTCCGACTGGGGGTACCGATCTTCGTAGCCGAGGAGGTCATTGATGAATCCTCAATCGAGTTCGACCAGGGTGAGGAAGATAACGAGCAGGTGGTTGAGAAGTTCAAGGACTTCCTGGATGACATCTCACCCGAGGATTTCCTGCAGGGCTCCTGAGGTTTGCGGCCGCGCTCAGCGCGCCAGGTCGAGGATTTTCCCGACCATCTCGACGAAGCTGACCCCGGCGGCCTCCACCGCCTGGGGGAGCAGAGATGTCTCTGTCAGGCCCGGAATCGCGTTGATCTCCAGCACCTGAGGCCCGTCTTCGCCCAGGATCAGGTCGACTCGCGAGAACCCCGAGCAACCCAGCACTTCGTAGGCAGCCAGGGCGATCCGGGTAACTTCACTCGCGTCGGCCTCGGGCAGTTCCGCCGGACAGACGAACTGTGCTCCCCCGATTTCGTACCGCGCCTCGAAGTCGTAGGAGTTGCTGCCGGTAGGGATGGCCTCGACCACCGGAAGAACTTCGTCCCCCAGTACCGAAACTGCCAGCTCACGCCCGCTGACCCAGGTCTCAAGCAGCGCCCGGTTGTCGTAGCTGAAGGCGGTCATCAGCGCGGCCGGGATCTCTTCTGGCGATGTCACAACCTTGACCCCCAGCGAAGACCCCTGGGAGGCCGGCTTGGCAACCAGTGGCAGGCCGACGGTTTCGATTGCCTTCGGGAAGGTTGAGGCTGCGCCGAAATCCCTGATCGAGGCCTCACTGTAGGTCACCCAGTCAGGGGTCGCGATCCCGTTCTCGCGAAAGATGTACTTGGAGAGGCTCTTGTCCATGCAGCGCTGGCAGGCGGCCACCCGGGGTCCGGTGTGGGGGATCCCCAGAAGTTCGAGCAGAGCCTGGATCGTGCCGTCTTCTCCCTCCGTTCCGTGGAGTGCGATGAAGGCGACATCGGGCACGAACCCGTTCAGTCGCGAAACCAGTTCCGGGCCGAGGTCCATCGTCTCGACTTCGTGGCCGAGGTCAAGCAGTGCCTCGGTCACCCGCGCACCTGACCTGAGCGAGACTCCGCGCTCCAGCGAGCGCCCTCCCTGGAGCAGCGCGACTCTCATGCCTCTCCCTCACCGGCCTCAGGAGGCCGGTTGGCGCGTGGAAGCTCCATTTCTCCGGTCATCGTTTCGTAGAGCGCCATCTGTTCTCCAGCGGCCTCCCCGATCCGGCGGACACCCTCGATGATCTGGTCCTCGGTCACGCCACTGAAGTTGAGGCGCATCGAGTGGATGCCCCGGCCGTCGACGTATGCGCTCGTACCCGGAACGAAAGCCACCCCTTTGGTCAGGGCCCTGGCGAGGAGGTCCTCGGTGTTGATCGCCTCCGGGAGGGTTGCCCAGACGAAGAGCCCACCCTCGGGCCGGTTCCAGACAGCCCCGTGTGGAAAGTATTCGGCCATCGCGCCGGTCATGGCGTCCCTGCGGCCGCGGTAGATGTCGATCAGGTCATCCACGTACTCCTGCCAGCGGCCCTTGCGGAAGTACTCACCCGCGAAGTTCTGCGTCAGGGTGGAGGTGCAGAGGTCGGCTGCCTGTTTGCCGAGCACGACTTTCTCCCGGACCGGAGTAGGGGAGACGATCCAGCCAATACGCAGCCCGGCCGAAAGGATTTTCGAGAATGTCCCCAGGTAGATCACGTAGCCGCCACCGTCAAGGCTGTAGAGGGTGGGAAGCGGTTCACCTTCGTAACGCAACAGGCCGTAGGGGTTGTCCTCGATCACCAGGATCTCGAGTTCACGGGCTATCTCGACCAGCCGCTGCCGGCGTTCAAGAGAAAGCGTGACGCCGCCGGGGTTCTGGAAGGTCGGCACCGAGTAGATGAACTTGGGCTTGCGCCCACGTGAGGCGAGCTCGGCGAGAGTTTCTTCCAGCAGGTCTATCTTCATGCCGTCCGAGTCGCATTCGATCTGAATCACATCTGCCTCGTATGAACAGAACGTCGGGATCGCACCCGGGTAGGTCGGGGCATCACAGATCAGGATGTCGCCGGGGTCGATCAGAACTTTGGTGATCAGGTCGATCGCCTGCTGCCCGCCGGTGGTCACGGTCACGTCCATCGCCTCGATTCGCATGTCCTCCGCGGCCATGACGTTGACGATCTGCTCGCGGACCAGGTCGAGGCCCTCAGTCGGGCCGTACTGAAGGACCTCCGCGACCGATTCCCGTGTGATCCGGTCCATCTCGGCGGCAAAGGCTTCCGGCGGGAAGGTTGAGGTATCGGGCAGAC
The DNA here is from genome assembly GCA_903933815.1 of uncultured Solirubrobacterales bacterium. Classification (GTDB taxonomy): domain Bacteria; phylum Actinomycetota; class Thermoleophilia; order Solirubrobacterales; family 70-9; genus 67-14. Next base: position 34,565 of record CAIZLN010000088.1, on the reverse strand, counting down.
CGCCGGCGAGTGAGATCACGTCCGGGCGCGCGGTGATCGCCATCATGTCCCGCATCGCCGAGGACCTCATCACCCTTGTCCGTTTGGCGAAGAGAGAGGCGTAGCGCTCCAGGTCTTTTGACCGGGTCTGTGGGCGGCGGGGAGGTGGAGGTGCGGCCATCGTTCTATTCTGCCGTTATCGGCACTATCGAAACAATCTGCCTCGCGGCCGGAATAGGCATTTCAATCGGCATGGTCGCAGGAACGACCGGCGTTGAAGGTTCGGCCCGCGGGCGCATGACCGTACTCGCGTCCGTTATCGGTCTGGCCTTCGGCTATCTCGCGGCGATCGTCTCTGACGGCTCGGTTCTGCCGTCTCTTGTCTCGGGCGCCCTGTTTGCGGGTCTTGCCTGTGCGGTGATGAGCGGGGTGATCGCCGGCGCGCGACGTCGCGGCGGCACTGCAGCCCTGACCTTCATAGTGATTTTGATGGCCATCGGGATCGCCCTGATCACGATACTTCTGCCACCGTTCGCGATTCTTCCGGCCGGGGTTCTGTTGTGGCTTGCGGTTTCCCGGAACCAACGGTCGGATCGCAAACACGCTGGTCTCCGCATCCTGCGCTAGATGAAGAAGCTGGTTCTTGCTTATGTCGATTCGCTCCGGACCGACATGCTCAGGCGTGCGATCTCCGAGGGTCGGGCACCGACCTTCGGCCGGCTGGTCAAGAGGGGCGTGCTGATTGAAGACTGCGTCTCTTCCTTCCCTTCGGTAACCCCGGTCGCCTCAGCAGAGATGGTTACCGGGGTGGCGGGTGACCGGCACTGGATCAGCGGTATGAACTGGTACCACCGGGTCGAACGACGCTATGTCGAGTACGGATCCTCACTCGAGGCCTCACGCGCTTTCGGGATTTTCAGATCGCTTCACGATCTGATTTACAACATGAACCTGGCCCATCTGAACCCAGGCATAGAGACGGTTTTCGAGACCCTGGACGACAGGGGTCTCCGCACCGCATCGACACCGTTCCTGATCTATCGCGGTCGACATCGCCATCAGGTCTCGCTCCAGGGACTGACCGGCAAGGTGGTCGAATCCGGGATCACAGGGATCGATTACGGAACCTGGGGGCCGAAGGAACTCTTCTACGGGGACATCTACGCATCGATGCCGGTTCCCTGCAAGCCAAGTTCGGTGCCGGGTCGGCGCGACCAGTACTCGGCCTGTTGTGCGGCTGAACTGGTCGCCCGAAACCGTTTCGACTTCATGCTCCTCTCCTTTCCCGACAACGACAACTACTCCCATCGTCACGGGCCGACGGCTTCGGTCACCTCGATCGAACGGGCGGACCTCTGCATGGCCGATGTGATCCGGGCCGCTGGTGGTATGGACGGGTTTCTGGCTGATCACGCCCTGATTCTGCTGGCCGATCACGCTCACACGGACGTCGAGAAGCCACTCGAGATCATCGAGGGCATGGGTCGCAAGTTCGACGTCCTGCGGGCCTCCGAGGACCGTCCGGGTGTGGCGGAGGTCGCAGTCAGCCCGACTTCGAGGGCCGCTCATATTTACATCCTCGAGGAGCAGGAGAACCCGATTCGCCACCGCCGCGTGCGGGAACAGGCCGCCTCGATTGAGGGAGTGGAGCTGCTCTCCTGGCTGGAGCGCCCGGACGGCACACCACTCGTCCGCAAGGGTCCCGGACATGGCGGGGTGGAGAATCTGGTTGTCGTGGTCGAGCGTGGAGGCACGCAGATCCGTTTCACACCCGCCGGCCCCGGGAGTGACCTGGACACCCTGACCGGAGGAGACACGGTCGTGGACCGGCGAGGGCGGGCATGGATCATCCGGGGGGACCTCGAGGCGCTCGAGGCCTCGGTTGCTGGGGACCGGATCGAGACTCCGGTTTACCCGGATGCCCTGGGCCGGCTCCACTCGGCGATGCTCGCGCCGCATTCCGGTGATCTGATGGTCTCGGCGGCCCTTGGCTATGAATGTCTCGACTGGGGGGGCGCTGCGCACATCGGTGGTGGCAGCCATGGCTCGCTCCGCAGAGAGGACTCGGAAGGTCCGCTGCTGTTCGTCGGCTGTGGCCCGGACTCCGCTGACGAACGTCGGCAATGGGCCCTTCAGGATGTTGCCCCGATCATTCGCCAGCATTTCGCAGCTTCCTGAACGCCTGCGTCCAGCCGCCGCAGGCGAGGGTCCCTTCAGGGGGACGGGATCATGAACGGCTCGATCGAATCAGCCAGCCCGGACCGGTTGATGTCGACGACCGCGCCCATCACCCAGACATCCTCGGTTGCGGTCTCGAAGCGAACCGGCATGTCGGTCCGCATGCGCTCGATCGCCTGTTCGGTTCTGACGCCAAGCACGCTGGCTCGGGAACCGGTCATTCCGACATCACTGATGAATGCCGTCCCGCCGGGCAGTACCCGTCCGTCGGCCGTTGGCACGTGGGTGTGAGTGCCGAGAACCGCGGCCACACGGCCGTCCAGATACCAGCCGAGAGCGACCTTTTCGCTGGTTACCTCAGCGTGGAAGTCGACGACAATCGCGTCGCTCTCCTGCTCGAGCCGGTCGATCAGAAGGTCGGATTCGTCGAATGGCGACCGTGCCGCCCTCAAACCGACCGTGCCGCTCAGGTTGACAACGGCCACCCTCATGTCACCGGCCACAACAACGGACCCGTGGCCAGGGTTGCCGCGCCGATAGTTGGCGGGACGGATGATCCGCTCGGTTTCGTCCAGGTACTCGTAGGCATCACGATGTCTGAAGCTGTGGTTGCCGAGGGTTATCGCATCGGCACCGAGCGCGAATATCTCTTCTGCGGTCTTGGCGGTGACACCTGCCCCCCCGGCAGAGTTCTCACCGTTGACAACGATGAGGCCGGGTTCGAACCGTTCCTTCAGGCCGGGCATAGCAGCCGCCAGGCCGCGCCGCCCTGGGCTGCCTACCACGTCGCCGATGAACAAGAGCTTCACTGTGGCGACCCTACCGGGCATCCATAGACTGCGAACCATGAGCTTCCCTTCGACCCGCTTGAGGCGCTTGCGCCGGACCCCGGCCTTGCGCGGACTCGTCCGTGAGACCTCGCTGACAGCGGGCGACCTGATTCAGCCGATGTTCGTGAGGACGGGAGCTGAACTGCGGGAGCCGATCAGCTCGCTGCCGGGAATCAGCCGGCTCTCTATCGCCGAGCTCGTTGAAGAGGCCGGCCAGGTGAAAGCGGCAGGCGTGCCAGCGGTCCTGCTCTTCGGCTCGACTTCGGAGAAGGATGAAGCGGGTTCCGGTGCCTTCGATGACGAAGGCGTCGTCCAGATGGCCGTTCGCGCCATCAAGGAAACCCACCCGGAGATGGTCGTGGTCACCGATGTCTGTCTTTGCGGTTACACCTCTCACGGCCATTGCGGATTCCTGCGCGACGGTGAAGTTGACAACGACGTCACTGTCGAGCTGCTCTCCAAGGTCGCAATCTCCCACGCCGAGGCCGGTGCTGACATCGTTGCCCCGAGCGACATGATGGACGGCAGGGTCGGCTCGATCCGTTATCAGCTCGACGAAGAAGGTCATCCCGGAGTGGCGATCCTCTCCTATGCGGCGAAGTACCAATCTGCTTTCTACGGACCGTTTCGCGAGGCTGCAGATTCCGCCCCCTCGTCGGGTGATCGCTCGGGCTACCAGCTTGACCCGGCCAATTCCGACGAGGCTGTGCGCGAGGCATTGCTTGACCTGGAGGAAGGAGCTGATGCCGTCATGGTCAAGCCGGCTGGCTACTACCTGGATGTGGTCGAGCGGATCAAGAAGGAAACTGGTGCTCCAGTAGCCGCCTACCAGGTCTCAGGTGAGTATTCGATGCTCAAGGCCGCAGCTGCGAACGGGTGGATCGACGAACGGGCGGCCGTGCTCGAGTCGCTTGTCTCCATGCGCCGGGCGGGCGCTGACTTCATCGTTACCTACTACGCCCGGGAGGCAGCGGGCTGGCTCTCCAGCGGCACCTGAGAAAGTGAGCCGTACGGTTTTCGACCCGGAAGCAGGTGACGAGCAGCTCTTCGAGCAGGCTCGCAGAGTGATGCCCGGGGGGGTCAACTCACCGGTACGGGCGATGGGCCAGATCGGCAGGAATCCGGTTTTCATCGAAAGTGCCCGGGGTTGCCATCTGACCGCCCGCGACGGCAGCGAGTACATCGACTGGGTCTGCTCCTGGGGTCCGATGATCCTGGGTCACGCCGACCCGCAGGTCCTTGACGCAGTGAACAGAGCCGCCTCAAGGGGGCTCGGGTTCGGGGCAGCCACAGCCTCCGAGGTTGAGCTGGCCGAGGAGGTCGTCGACCGGATGCCGTCGGTAGAGATGATTCGCATGACCAGCTCCGGCACCGAAGCGGCGATGGGTGCGGTCCGTCTGGCGCGTGCGATCACCGGCAGGGAGACGCTGGTCAAGTTCTCGGGTGCCTATCACGGTCATAGCGACAGCCTTTTGGTCGAGGCGGGTTCAGGCGTCGCGACGCTTGGCATCCCGGGGAGTCCGGGCGTCCCTGAACAGGTCGCAGCCGGCACGGTTGTGGTGCCGTGGAACGATCGTGAAGCGGTTGAGGCCGCCGTTGCCGGTCACAAGGTGGCCGCGTTGCTGGTCGAACCTGTGCCGGCCAACATGGGAGTGGTCCTGCCGCGGGAGGGATTCCTGGCCTTCCTGCGCGAGCTCTGTGACCGGCACGGCACACTGCTCCTGTTCGACGAGGTAATCACCGGCTTTCGCCTCGCCCGCGGCGGAGCCCAGGATCTCTACGGTGTCAACCCGGACCTGACCGTGATGGGCAAGATCCTTGGCGGTGGCCTGCCTGCTGCAGCGATCGGGGGACCGCGCCGGTATCTCGAGCACTTCGCTCCGTCCGGCGACGTCTACCAGGCCGGAACCCTGTCGGGAAACCCGGTAGCGGTGGCCGCGGGCCTTGCGACGCTGAGACAGCTCGATGATGATGCTTACCTGAGGCTGGGTGATCTGACTGACCGCCTTGTCAACGGTCTCAGAACCATCGCGAGCGAGCATCAGCTCCAGGTTGCTTCCGTACCGGGGCTGGCCACGCTGTTCTTTCGCCGGGACCCGGTCCGTGACTTTGCCGACTCACTCGACACGGATGCCGAGGCGCACGCCCGCTTCTGTCGAGGGATGCTCGACCGTGGCGTGTATCTGCCGCCCTCGAGATTCGAAGCGTGGTTCGTCTCGCTGGCCCATGACGAGCGGTCGATCGACCTCACCCTCGAGGCCGTTGCCGGGACTCTGGCGGCGATCACCGGGGTTGACCAAGGCCACAGTCGATGAGTCCCATCGACCCTTTCCCGAGGGACCAGGCTACGACGGGCCCCGCTGATGCCCTCAAGATGCTTGTGGCCCGGGCAGGCGCGGAGGGACCGCCACTGATCGTCGTGAAGGAGGGGCTGGTCGGCGAGCCCGCGTTCGGGCTGATGGCCGCCGCCGGCCCACGGACCTCATCCCGGGGCAGCGTCCATGCGTTCGTGGTCGAGGCGGTCCGGGAGGGTTACCTGTGCCATAACGAAACGTCGAGAGTGCTTGAGAGCCCGGATGCCGATCTTGCCCTGCTGGCCGGGGACCTGTTCTATGCGATCGGGATAAGCGCCCTGGCCGAGCTTGGGGACGATGAGTCCATACGACTTCTGTCGGACCTGATCGTGGTGTCGGCCGAGCTGCGCTCAGTCGGCCGACGCGACGATGCCGAGGCCTTCTGGGTTGCACGCACACTGGCTCTGGCATGCGGCGCCGATGCCGAGCACTGGGCTCTGTCCGAGTCATTGATGTCTGCTGGCGACCGCTCTGCCAGAGATCTGGATGCGTGGTCCGATCGCACCGCAGCGACCCACGGGATCACCCGACATATCGATGAAGTCCGCCACCTAATACACTTCACGCAGAGTCCTTAGAAGCCCTTTAGACCCTCATCCCTTTTGTCCGACGAGCAGAACAACAACCCTGAGCCCGAAGAGGCGAACGGCCCGCGCGTGCCGCTTCCCGAGGCGCCGTCTCGCGGCTACTTTGAGGGCGAGTCGGTCACGCGGCGAAACGCTTTCATCGTAAGCAGCCAGGTTCTGGCCGGTGTTGCCGGTGCTGCCGTCGTGCTGCCGACGATTGCTTTCGCCCTGGCCCCCGTCTTCACCCCGTTCGAGGAGAGGTGGGAGGCGGTCGGAGTAATCGATGACTTCACCTCGGACAACTACAGGGCAGTCGTCTTCACGGAAACTCTGGGGATCGGCGAGGTCGGAAAGACAACGGCTTACGTACGCAAGGGATCGAGCGAGTACGAAGGCGAGAGCGACGACGAGTTCGTCGCAATCTCGACCCGGTGCGCCCATCTCGGTTGTCCGGTGCGCTACGTCCAGGCGGCAGGCAACTTCATCTGCCCCTGCCATGGCGGGGTCTACGATTTCGTCGGCAAGCGCATCGGTGGCCCGCCACCGCGCCCGCTCGATCGGTTCCAGACGAGGGTTGAGGACGGCAAGGTCGAGATCGGCCCGCGCTTCAGCGTGACCAACCAGCTCAAAGCTGTCCGGGTCAGAGACCCCGGGGAGTTCACCGGCGGAATCTGGGAGTTCCTGTACCCGCCACGACCCAGCACGCCGCCCGCACCGTGACGAATGAGTGTGACTGATCGATGAAACTTCCTCTGCCAACCCGAAAGTCCAAGGACACCAGCTCTGCCGGCAATGGCAATGGCAATGGCAACGGTGCAACGCCCGAGGGGCCGACCAAGGCCGAGCGCCGGGAAGCCGTCAAGACCGCAACCATCCACCACGCCGCGGAGGGTGGCGCGACCGCCGCCGGCTGGGTCGACCAGCGGGTCAACGGCACGGGCATCTACACGGCACTTCTGACCCGCAAGGTGCCGAAGGGAACCAACTGGTTCTACACCCTCGGCTCGGCGACGATGTTTATCTTCGCCATGCAGGCAATCACCGGCGTGTTCCTGTCGATGTACTACACGCCTTCGGCGACTCAGGCCTACGCTTCGATCACCCACCTCACCAACGATGTCTTCATGGGCGAGTTCGTCCGGGGGATGCACAAGTGGGGAGCCAGCCTGATGATCATCCTGATCTTCCTGCACATGGCCCGCACCTTTTTCTTCGGCGCCTACAAGTACCCGCGCGAGCTGAACTGGGTGATCGGCGTGGTGCTGATTGTGCTGACCATGGTGATGGGCCTGACCGGATACCTGCTGCCTTTCGACCAGCGCTCCTTCTGGGCGACGATCGTCGCCAACAACATCACGGCCTCCGGGCCAGTGGTAGGGCCGTATCTCGCGGACTTCCTGCGAGCGGGGCCGGACTTCAGCGCGACCACGCTGTCGAGATTTTATGCGCTCCACATGCTGCTTGTACCGGGACTGATCGGTGCGTTGATCGGAGCCCATCTCTTCCTGGTGGTCAAACTCGGCACGACCGCCCCGCCGTGGGTCAAGGCCGCCCGGCCGAAGGGTGCCCGGCCGACCGAGTTTGTTCCGGCAGGGGTCCCTGCACCGGAGGAGCTGGCCGCCAATGGCGCGATAACGAATGGAGCCGTGACCAACGGAGCCGTGACCAACGGAGCCGTGACCAACGGAGTTGCTCCAGCGGACCCAGCAGATGGATCCGCAGATGAGCCCGTCGCCGAGGCAGCGGCTGAAGAACCGGCGATCGAGTCCGGTGAATCAGGCGCCCCATCCGATCAGGAGGCCGCCGGCGACAGCCCCGCGCCGAGCGATTCCGACGGTGAGGTGAACGCATGAACGGTCGCGAAAAAGAGGAGTACCTCCGCGAGTACGAGCAGCTGAAGAAAAAGGGCAAGGCGTTCTTCCCTTACGCGATCATGAAGGACTCGGTGATGTTCATCCTGGTCGCCGCGGTTCTGGTGATCATGTCGCTGGTGATGGGTGCCGAGCAGGGCCCCAAGGCTGACCCGACAACGACTACCTACGTTCCGCGCCCAGAGTGGTACTTCTTCTTCCTTTTCGAACTGCTGAAGGTGATCAAGTCGCCGGAACTGGTTCCCGTCGCCACCGTCGGTATTCCCACGATCTGCATGGTCCTCCTCCTTCTGTTGCCGTTCTATGACCGAGGTCCCGAGCGGATTCCGTGGAAGCGACCGATTGCCAGTATCACCGGCGTGATGGTGATCATCGCCATGGCTTACCTCACTTACCTCGGAGCGGCCGCAGGCTCTCCATCCGAGATCGAACTGGAAACCAAGCCCCAGTACGAGCAGGGGAAACAGATAGTTGCCCAGTCAGGCTGCCTTGCCTGCCACGCGATAGGAGAAAACGGCTCACACGGTGGTCTGGGTCCGGACCTGACCGAGATCGGTTCGATGGTGCCCCGTCTGGCAATCAAGCGTTCGGTGGCAGTCGGCCCGGGAATCATGCCCGCCTACGAGGGTCTCGGCGAGAAGAAGCTGAACCAGGTTGCCGACTATCTCGCCTCGCTCGATTAGGGATCTCCCCTTGAACGAGGCTCCTCCGCGCCGGGGAGACGAGCAGTTTGCCGGTCAGGTCAACTCGATGTTCGATCGGATCAGCGGGGTCTATGACCGGATGAACCGGGTGATGACTGCTGGCCTTGATCGAACCTGGAGGGCGCGCGCCGCGGAGCGCTCACGTCTTCAACCGGGACAGTCCGCACTTGACCTCTGCTGTGGCACCGGTGACGTCGCCCTGGTTCTGGCCGAGCGGGTCGGTCCGGAAGGAAAGGTTGTCGGCGCTGACTTCTCCCGGCCGATGCTTGATCTGGCCGCCGTGAAGCCGATCCCCGCAGGAGCTGCCGAGGTCGACTTCCAGTGGGCCGACGCTCTGGACCTCCCCTTTGAGGATGAATCGTTCGATGCGGTCACGATTGCCTTCGGCGCCCGTAACCTGGCTGATCTCGATCGTGGCCTGGAGGAGATGACAAGAGTTCTCGTTCCGGGTGGGAGCCTTGTCATCCTCGAGATCACCCAGCCGCAGCGGCAGCCCCTGAAGGGTTTCTTCGGGCTTTGGTTCGACCGCGTGGTTCCCTTGCTGGGCAAGGTCGCCGGCGACCCTTCGGCCTATGAATACCTTCCCGAGTCGGTCCGCAGCTTTCCGGATGCCCCCGTCCTTGGCTCACGGATGGATGCGGCCGGGCTGAAGCATGTCAGGTGGACCCTGATGGCAGGCGGAATCATCGCGCTTCACTCTGCAGTCAAGTGACCTCCGGGCGTTCAGCCCCGGAGCCGGTCACGGCGGTATTCGAGAGTGCCGGCAGCTGGCTCCCCGCCGGCCTCAACAGTGTCGAAAGGTGCCTCCTTCAGGCGGTAGAAAGTGACGGTCCCCTTACCCCGGATGCGGTCGCCACGTTGAAGGCCGGTGGCAAGCGGATGCGACCGATGCTGGTTCTTCTCTGTGCCGGCCCCGACGGAGCGGAAGCCGCAATACAGAGGGCGGTGGCCGTCGAGATGATCCACATGGCCAGTCTGGTTCACGACGATGTGCTCGATCGGGCTCCGCTTCGCCGGGGCAGGCCCACGGTTTTCGCACAGTCCGGTCGTGAACGGGCGACCGTCCTCGGCGACAGGTTGTTCGCCACGGCTTTCGCGCTGCTGGCGGAAGAAGGAGATGGTGTCGCCATTTCCGAGCTGAGCGAGACTGCAGTCGACCTGGCTCGGGGCGAGCTCATGCAGCGCCGCGGCGCTTTCGACGTGTCGCTTCCCGAGCAGGACTACCTCGAACGTTGCCGGCTCAAGACCGGCAGGCTTTTTGCCGCAGCCTGCCTGCTCGGACGCTCCACGGTGAGTCAGGAGCAGTCCGGGGCGATGCAGAGCTTCGGTCATCGGATCGGACTCGCGTTTCAGATGCTGGACGACGTACTGGACGTATCCGGACCGGTGGAGCGAACCGGCAAGGCTCGCGGAACGGACCTTCTCGACGGAACGGTGACGCTGCCTCTCATTGCAGCGATTGCCGCCGAGCCGGAGCTGGCAGAAACAGACCTGCGGGGACTCGAAGAGGAGTCGGCCGCGGAGCTCTGTGACCGCATCGAGGCTACCGGCGCACTGGAGGCGGTTCGCCAGAGGGCGATGATTCTGATCGACGAAGCGAAGTCGGGTATATCCGCTGCCGGACTTGAAGAGGAGCAGTTGAGGCTCCTGGAGCTGATTGCCGACGGCGTCGTGCTTCGCTACAGCTGAGCTGCGGCCCGGACGCTTCAGCCGCCCCGGCTTCTGGAATACTCCGAATGATGGTTCTCAGCGACCGGAGTATCCGGGAACAGATCAAGTCCGGCCGCATTGTGATCGACCCCTTCAAGGAGGATCTGATCCAGCCTTCCAGCGTCGATCTCAGGGTGGACTCCAAATACCGCGTCTTCAATAACTCGCGGTACCCGTACATTGATGTCAAGGCGCCGATGGAGGAGTTGACCGAACTGGTCACCACCGAGGAGGACGAGCCCTTCATCCTCCACCCCGGCGAGTTCGTGCTCGGCCAGACCCTGGAGAGGGTGACCGTGCCCGACGACCTGGTCGCCCGCCTCGAAGGCAAGAGCTCCCTCGGCCGGCTTGGTCTGCTCATTCACTCCACGGCCGGTTTTGTTGACGCGGGCTTTCACGGAAACCTCACCCTCGAGCTCTCAAATGTGGCCAATCTGCCGATAACGATCTATCACGGGATGCCCATAGGCCAGCTTTCCTTCATGCAGATGGATCACGCTGTTGACCACCCCTACGGTGATGGTGAGAATCGGTCGAAGTACCAGGGCCAGGCTGAGCCCACCGCCTCGCGCTACTACCTCAATTTCCGTTCGTAAGGCCTCGGAAGACCCCCTTCCCCGCGCCATGCAGGCAGGGTCGCTGACCTCTTAGCGCTACGATCAACCAATGATCCCGAACGTGGGAATAATGGAAATAGCGATCGTGCTCGTGATTGCGCTGATCGTGTTCGGCCCGAAGCGCCTGCCGGAACTCGGCAAGTCGCTGGGGCGCGGTATCAGCGAGTTCAAGCAGGGTGTGAGCAGCATCGGAGACTCGGTCTCCGGGGATAGCCATCACCCGGAAGACGAGCCGGTCGAGCTGACCGACGCAGAGTCAAACGGCGTCGTTGATCCAGACCCAGAGGTGACCGAAATCAAGCCGTCGACCACCGGGCCCGAGGCTGAGCCGGTCGACGGTGAGGTTGTTGCCGACCGGCAAGACTGAGGCTGAGCATTGGCCAGGCTGAAGCCGGTCCGTCATGACGAGCAGATCAGCTTCGTTGACCACCTCGACGAGCTCCGCTCCCGGATCATCTATTCGCTGGTCGCCCTGACCGCTTCATTCGTGGTCTGCTTCTGGCAGAGCAGTCTGATCCTCGACATCGCAGCGGCCCCGCTTCCCGAAGCTGACCAGGCACTGATAGTCCTTGCCCCGACCGAGGCCTTCATGACCACGATCACCGTCTGCATGTACGCGGCGATCATCCTGGCCGCGCCATTCATCAGTTATCAGATCTTTGCCTACGTCCTGCCCGCATTCTCACCGCGGGAGCGCCGCGTTGTGCTGCCTCTGGTATTGGCGATCCCGACGCTGTTCATCATCGGTGTCGTCTTTGCCTATTTCGTGATCATGCCGGCAGCAGTTGACTTCCTGCTCAGCTTCAACAGCGAGCAGTTCAGCACCGAATTGCGTGCGCGGGACTACTACTCGTTCTTTTCAACCACGCTGATAGCCGGCGGGGTCGTTTTTCAGGTGCCGGTGATAATCCTCGCGCTGGTCAGGCTCCGGATCGTGACCGTGCCGCAGCTTCGCAAGTACCGTCGGTACGCCTATCTGATCATCGCTGTGATCGCCGCCGCACTCCCAGGAGTTGACCCGATCACGATGCTGATTGAGATGGTGCCGCTCCTCCTCCTCTACGAGTTGAGTATCTTGCTCGCTCGGGGCTTTGGCGCCACAGGCGCCGGAGATTCGATCGAACCAATCACCCAGGAGAACTGAGCAGTGTCAAACGAACCTGAACATCAGATGCTTTTCGACCTTCGCGGCAAGCGCAAGCGTGTGATTCAGGTCATCTACGTGATTCTCGCAATAATCATGGCCGCCAGCCTCCTGGTCATCGGACTCCCCGGTGGCGTGAATCCGTTTGGTGGAGGCTCGGGTGTTGTGTCTCAGGACGGCGCTGATCTTGCCATCGAGCGGGCCGAGCGGCTGGAAGAGCGGGTTGCCGCCGAGCCGAAGAACAGGAATGTCCAGGCCGAACTCATCCGCGCCAGGATCTCGGCCGGGAACTCGCTTGTCCAGATTGACGATCAGGGACGGACTCAGGTAGGGGACGAGGCGACCATTCAGTACGACCTTGCCGCCCAGGCCTGGGAGAGCTACCTCAGACAGACCGGCAAGGATCCCGACCCGACCGTCGCCGTGCTGGTGGCGGGAACGCTCTTCAGCCTCGCACAGGGCTCCTCGGTGGCACAGTTTGAAGCGAACATCAGGGATGCCGCAAAAGCCCAGCAGTTCGTGGTCGACGCCTCCACGGAGGCCTTCCGGAAGGAAGAGGGACCGCCCCCGACCGGCGCCCTGGTCACCCTGGCTACCTACCAGTACTACGCCCAGGAGACTGAGGCCGCAGAGAAGAACCGCCGCAAGGCACTCGAGTCGACTCGTGATGATGCTGAACGCGAGCAGATAACGAGTCAGCTCAACGCCGTGCGCAAGGAAGGGGAGCGGATCGGAGGACTCATCAAGCAGGCCAAACGCGAGGCCCGCAAGGATGGCGGCGAGTCGCTGAAGAGCCCGCTCGGAAACCTTGGTACGACCGACGCTCAGGGTGCCGCGCCGGCGCAGCCCTGAGGGGCGTGCCGGGCCGGGCCGATCTATACTTGCCGTCCGGTTCCGCCTGTTGGCGGGGCGCATCACGGGCCGTTAGCTCAGTTGGTAGAGCAGGAGACTCTTAATCTCAAGGTCGAAGGTTCGAATCCTTCACGGCCCACTCCCTGTGACGGCGGGGGTCCGCTCGGTTCGCCTCACCTGGACTGACAGCCACTTCGGTCGACCATCCGCCCCGGCCGCCGCATGATCGAGAACCCGGTGTTTGCGGAAGCGGTTTCCGTCCGCTATATTTCTCTTCATGTGACTGTGACCTTCCTCACTGAAGGTCCGGTGACTGTTTTTCAGGGATGTTGTTTGGTGGGGACCCAGGTTTCACCAGGGAGAAAACGAATCGGTTGACCGCTTCGGCGGCTGCCAAGGGAGAAGAACAATGAATATGAGTCATGGGAATGTTCAGGCCGTAAAGGGCCGGACCGGAATTCTGGCGCTGCTGGTCGGCTGCTTTCTGGTCGCTGCTGCGCTTTTCGGCGCTTCAAGTGCAAAGGCAGCCACGGTCGGCGATCCGGTATCAGTGGATTTCAACTACGTAGGGATTGACGTCACCACGGCTCTTGGCGGAGTCAGTGAACTCGTACTCACCCCGGAAGCAGCACTCGGCGAGCTGGAGCTTCGTGGCACCTACACGAACGCCTCGGGCGCCTTCACCGTGCCCAGGGTAGGCGGCCTGTCCTTCCCTGACCTCGCACTGGATCTCGGCGGTGTCGACCTCGAGGCACAGATTGCCTTGACTGAAGACGGCACCGGCACCCACAATGCGGCCACCGGAGCGATGACCTTCAATCCGAGCATTTCTCTGACCATCGGCGTCAGCGACGTTGCCGGACTCCCGATCCCGGGACTCGGAACGGGCGCGTTGCGGTGCCAGCTGGCACCGCTGTCAGTCGGGCTCTCAACCTCCAATGGCTGGCCTGGACCGGGCAACAACTTTGACCCCGGCTCCGGTTCACTCAAGAATGGAGCGGCCTCGGGCGCATGGGATGTCAAGCCCGAAATCGTCGCAACCGAAGGGCAGCAGTCCACATGTGACCTGATTGGTGGCCTGCTTGAGCCGGTCGGTGGTCTCTGGCTCGCCCAGAGCGAAACCCCGATCCTCACTCTGCCCGCATTCACGTCACCCAAGCCGGAACCCGCTGTCTGTGGCGACGGCTTCACCGGTGATCCGCCGAACTGTGTGGCGATTCCGCCCAAGCCGGCAAAGGTTGCCATTCCGTCCAAGCCGAAGAGTGTGATCATCAAGCGCGGCCGGACTGGGATTGTCAAGGTCGCAGTCAAGAACACAGGTGAGCTGAGCGCCACGTCCGTCAAGGTCTGTGGAACTATCTCCGCCAGGTTCGCGAAGGCCCCCAGGTGCGTCGTTCTGGGCACCATTGCGGCAGGAGCGAGCAAGAGCGCAAGCCTGAAGCTCACAGCCGGCAAGAAGGCGAAGGGCAAGACCACCCTGAAGATCAAGGTCACCTCTGCGGTCGGAGGAAGCACCACATCGACGGCACCGATAACCGTCAAGTAGCAGTTCCGGTCGACACAGACCGGTTCGTTTGAAAAAGCCCCGGCAGAGATGCCGGGGCATTTTTCTGCCACAAGGTAAAACTCCTGAGATCTGCCGACTAGGCTTCCGGAGGCATCTTGAGCCAGGCCCCGGCAAGCAGCGACGCGAACTTTTCGTCGGTGAGAGTTGCCACGCCCGGCTCTGCGTGACAGAGGGTCGCATACCCATGCAGACCAGCCCACATTCCGAGAGCAATGTTGTCGGTGTTCCCGGGCTGTCGGTCGATCGACTCAAAGTACCTCTCGATCAGGAGGATGAGATCATCAAAGGCTGCGTCTGCAACCTCCATGCCGTCGTCGGGGCCTTTCTTGATCTCGTGTTCATCCCAGTCGATGCTGAAAATAAGCCGGTAGCGCTCAGGCTGCTCGCGGGCAAATGCCATGTAGGCGATGCCCGCGTCGAGCAGGCTCACTTCCGGATCGGCACTCCGTGCGGCGGCTCGTCCGATGTGTTGTCTGAGGTCGGCAAAACCCCGCTCCACGAGGGTGCGCATGAACTGTCCACGGCTGTCGAAATGGAGGTAGAACGCGGTTGGCGATACACCGGCCGCCTTGGCCACACCCCGAATCGAGATGTTTGCCGGCTCCTGTCCGCCGTCGAGAAGGGCCAGGGCTGTCTCTATCAGGCGCTCTCTCAGCAGATCGCCCTGTCCACGTGGAGTGCGTGTGCCCGTCTTCGATGTCGCCTGCATGGGAACAGTGTAGCCCTCACTTGACACATGTACATGTACACCTGTACATTGACGGCCGTAAATCAAATGTCGGCCTCAGTGAAGTGGGGCTGTAACGGGAGCCCCTGAATGCTGAACTTCCTCGCCAATCGAACCACTGCCCACCCCAGGCGCATCCTGCTGGCTACGGCCGTGCTGGTCGTATTCGCCGCTGCGGTCGGCGGCCCGGTGTTCGGCTTGCTCCAGACAGAAGGTGGCTTCACCAATGCGAACTCCGATTCCGCCCGGGCCGTCGTGCAGGTCGAACAGGCCACGGGGTTGGCGGCGAGCCCGGAAGTGGTGGCCCTGCTCGAGCCGGAGTCGCCGGTCCGCACAGCAGCCGGGCGGGCGGAGGTCGCCGCTCTTGCCAACGAACTCGGCGCCATCCCGGGAGTGGCGTCGGTTGTTTCAGCCGCGGACGGACGCGCTGCTGCCAGCCGGCTTGTCTCTGCCGATGGAAATACCACCTACCTTGCCGCGACAGTCGCCGCGGATGCCGACAGCGACGCCGTTCTCAAGGCGCTTGACGAACAGTTCGGTGGTCGGGAAGAGGTCACCCTGGGCGGCTTGCTGCTGGCGAACGAGCAGCTCGGTGAGCAGGTCTCCAAGGATCTGACCCGAGCCGAGACACTCGCCTTCCCCCTGCTGATCCTCCTCTCCTTCATCTTCTTCCGTGGTTTTCGGGCTGCCCTGATGCCCCTGGTCGTAGGCATGACGACGATCCTCGTGACCTTCCTCGTCCTGCGGGGTATCAACGCGATCAACGAACTCTCCATTTTTTCGGTGAACCTGGTGATTGGCCTCGGCCTCGGCCTGGCAATCGACTACACGCTCTTCCTGTTGACCAGATATCGCGAGGAGCTCGAACGCAGCGGTCCAGGCGTGCAGGCCGTCAGGGACACGATGGCCACGGCCGGACGCACCGTCGCCTTCAGTGCAGCCACGGTTGCCCTGGCGCTCGCGACGCTGACCTTCTTCCCACTGAACTTCCTGCAGTCGATGGGATACGGCGGAGCAGCCGTCGCGGTAGTAGCAGCGTTTGCGTCGCTCACCATAGCCCCTGCATTCTTCGCCCTCTGGAACGTGAAGCTGAAGGCCCGTGAGCGTCGGGGCGCCCACGACCGCTGGTACCGGGTGGCCAATCTGGTCATGAAGCGTCCCGGAACGATCGCCGTGATCACTGCGGTCCTGATGATCGCCCTGACGATCCCGTCCCTGCGCGCGATCTGGACCCCGATCGACATAGGCAGCGTGCCACAGGGCCTCAGCAGCCGCACTGTCGGCGATGCCCTGGCAGCTGACTTCCCCGGGCAGGACAGCAGCCCGGTGCTGCTGGTCGCCGGGGGAGGTCCGGGTGAGCGTGAGCAGGTCGAGCAGCTGGCAGGTCGGGTCGCGGGCACCGAAGGGATCGAGAGTGTGCGGCCGCCGGAGTACCTCGGTTCATCGACCTGGCGGGTCGAGGCGATTGCAGAAGGCGAGGTAGCCGGAGAGGCTGCCCTCAGCGCAGTCGAAACGATCCGGTCTGCACCCGGTCCACTTCCCGTGCTTGTCGGTGGTGAGGCCGCTTCGTTTATCGACCAGCAGGAAGGAATCGGTGAACGCATCCCGCTGGCGATCTTCCTCCTGGCAGGGCTCACTTTCGTGGTGCTCTGGCTGATGACCGGATCGGTCATCCTGCCGCTGAAGGCCCTGGTGATGAACGCCCTGACAGTCGGCGCGACGCTCGGTCTGCTCACTCTCATATTCCAGGACGGTCGTCTGGAGGGCTGGCTGGACTACACCTCCGAAGGGGGCATCGAACCGACTGACTTCCTGGTCACGGCGACCCTCGTATTCGCCCTATCGACCGACTATGGAGTCTTCCTGCTGGGCAGGATCAAGGAGGCCTACGACGCCGGTATGGACAACCGTGAGGCAGTCGCGACCGGGCTGGCGCGGACCGGCGCAGTGGTCACCGCTGCGGCGGTACTGCTCGCGGTCGCGATCGGCGCCTTTGTGACTTCCGAGGTTCTGTTCATCAAGCAGATCGGAGTCGGCGTCGCGATTGGCGTCCTGATCGACGCTCTCGTGGTGCGGGCACTCCTGGTGCCCTCGCTGATGGCCCTGCTCGGGTCCTGGAACTGGTGGTCACCGAAAGTCCTCAGAAGGCTCCACGCGAGGATAGGGCTGAGTGAAAGCTAGAGGCGGCACCGGCATCTGACCGCTCCGCTGGACTTCTTTTCTGAGTAGCGAGGGCCGGGATCGAACCGGCGACACCACGATTTTCAGTCGTGTGCTCTACCAACTGAGCTACCTCGCCGAAGCGACCAGTAAGGCTATCCGTTACGGCTCCCGACCGCCCCTCCGGAGGGCGTCTGCGGGGGTAGATTGCCAAGCATCCCGGCGAGCAACCCGATGGCGCCTTCCTTGAAGAGGTGGTCATTCAGGTTGCCGCACTTGGGACTCTGAATGCAGGAGGGGCAGCCGCTTTCGCAAGGGCATTCGTCAACCAGCCCGTGAGCATCGGCAGTCAGGCGCTCGAAACAGTCGAAGCCGCGCCTGGTGATTCCGATTCCTCCGGGGTGGCCGTCATAGATGAAGATTGTCGGCTCGCCGGTCTGGGAGTGGATGTTCGTCGACAGGCCCCCGATGTCCCACCGGTCGCACATCGCGATCAGCGGTAGCACGGCGATCTGGAGATGTTCAGTCGCGTGCAGGGCTCCGAGCAGGGTGTTCAGCGGCAGGTCTCCGGTCAGCTCCCTCGGGACTGTGTACCAGAGCGCCTTTGTGCGGAACTCCTGGTCTGGCAACTCGAGGTCGATCAGGTCGATCGCCTCCTGATCTGCAGTCAGGATCCGCTGGTAGCCGGTAACCCGGTCGGTCACCGAGACATCCCCGAAGCACAGCTCCACTCCTGCCACCTCACGCCGGGTCCCGACTTTGTCAATGAAGATCTCGGTGTCGGTTTTTGGCCGGGTGTACCACTTGTCGTCGAACGGCCTGACGATCGCCTGACCGTCAAAGAGGTTGAGTTGCTCGACCTCATAGGAAGCCCCGAAATGCATGTAGACCGCTCCGGGGTGAATGGTGGTGAAGGCTCGCCCGGACTCCACTGTGCCGATCACTTCTCCGGAGTCGCGGTCAATCACCGCGACGTTCTCGGCGGAACTCGATCTGAGCGGGATACCCGAAGCCACGAACCCGGGCCTGCGAGGAACCAGCCCTTTTCCTGCCCGCCTCAGTTCACCCCGGTTGAGCATCGCCGTGGTCGAAGGCTCCAGCTGGTCGCCGAACCAGCGTTCGTCTTCGTTGGTGATAGGCAGCTCGAAGGCTGCCGCAAGCATGTGTTGTGCGGCGATCTCGGGCGAGCGATGATCGAGAATCGCCGCTTCGACCGGGCGCTCGAGGAACTCCGCAGGATGCCGGCAGAAGTATTGGTCCAGACCGTCCGGGCCGGCGATGTAGACGGCGAGTCCGGGCCTGCGTCGGCCTGCCCGTCCCCACATCTGTCGCAGTGTTGCGACGGTGCCGGGGAAGGTCACGCAGATCGCCGCGTCAAGCTCACCGATGTCGATACCGAGCTCCAGGGCGCTTGTGGAAACGACTCCAAGGAGCTCGCCCGAGACCAGGTCCGACTCGATTCCCCGCCTTTGTGCCGGGGTGTAGCCAGCACGGTACGGGGCGATCCGCCCCGCCAGATCCGGCTTGCCTTTGGCCACCAGCCGCTCGGCAGCGAACTTGCGGATCAGCTCGATTCCCCTGCGGCTTTTGAGGAAGCAGATCGTTCGCACCTCGTGCGCGATCAGATCGGCAAACAGATCGGCAGCTTCGGCGAGTGAAGAGCGGCGCGCACCGGTTGCCGCGTTCACGAGTGGCGGGTTCCAGACATCGATCTCCCGCCTGGACCGGGGGGCTCCGTCACGACTCACGAGTCTCAGCGGACTGCCGACCAGCCGTTCCGCCAGCTCCTCCGGGTTGGCAATTGTCGCCGTTGCGAGCATGAACCGGGGTGCGCTGCCGTATGCAGCGGCGATCCTGCGCAGACGGCGGATCACATTGGCGACATTTGAACCGAACACCCCGCGGTAGGTGTGGGCTTCGTCGATCACCACCCACTCGAGGTTGGCAAAGAAGTTCCCCCAGCTGCGGTGGTGGGGGAGGATCCCGATGTGGAGCATGTCCGGGTTGCTCAGCACAAGGTTGCTCTTCCGGCGGATCGCCGCGCGTTCATCCTTCGGAGTGTCGCCGTCGTAGATCGCGTGACGCAGATTAGGCGGGTCGAGCGCCGACAAAGAGCGGGCCTGGTCTTGAGCGAGCGCCTTGGTCGGGTAAAGGTAGAGCGCACGGCACTTCCCATCGCGTGCGATCGAGTTGAGCACCGGCAGGTTGAAGGCGAGTGACTTGCCTGAGGCGGTCGAGGTGGTGATGACGGCTCCTGCCTCAGACCCTGCCTCGGACCGGTCGAGGGTCGCCAACCGGAATGCTTCGGCCTGATGGGAATAGAGCGAGGTGAAGCCGCGGATCTCGAGAGCCTTTTTCAGTGCCGGCTCAAGCCCTGACGGTAGCGGCTCCGTTTCGGCCTCCCGGCCGGCCTCGTTTACTGTTTCGAGAATTCGGCCGTCGCGTCGCGCAGGATCAATCGCCACCGACCACGAGGACGAGAGCAGCGAATCAGCCAAGCGGACGGTCCGCAGGAGCCTCGCGCCGAATGTCCTCGCCGATCCTCAGGCCCGGGTCGACCTCGGCATCGCCCTGGAGGGCTTCGCGCACCTTGAGGAAGTCCACCGTGCCGGCCACGTCGTGGACCCGCAGAAGGGTCGCTCCGAGATCAAGCCCGACCGCGATCGCCGCCAGGGTCCCTGCGGCCCGTTCACTCGGCCGCCGGCCCGTCAGCGCCCCGACGAAGTCCTTGCGGGACACGGCCAGCATCACCGGGCAGCCGAACTCGAGCAGCTGCGGGATTCCCCTCAGGGAGTCGACCGTCTGGCGAGGCGTCTTGCCAAAGTCCGGTCCCGGATCAAGCACCACCCTTCCGGCCGGGATTCCGGCCAGATCCAGCTCTGCGAGGCGGGCAGAGAAGAAGTCGACCTGACGCTGCACGACTCCATCGGGGTAGAGGTCTTCATCCCAGCGCTGGGTCTTCGGCGGGACCTCGGTGTGCATTACGACCATGCCCGCCTCGTGCCCGGAGCAGACCTCCAGCATGGCCGCGCTGTCGCTACCGCTGATGTCATTTACGATCGCCGCGCCAGCGCGAAGTGCCCCGTCCGCGACCTCCGGCTTGTAGGTGTCGATCGATACGGTTGCTCCGAGCGATACTGCCGCCTCAACGACGGGAAGTATGCGTTCAAGTTCAACGTCGGCGGTTATGGCCGGTCGGTTGGTCACGTTTGACTCTCCGCCGACCTCGATGATGTCGGCCCCGTTTCGCATGTGTTCTTCGACCTGGCGGATCGATCCGGCGGTTGAGCGGTCGCCTCGATCGGAAAAAGAGTCTGGCGTTGCATTGACCACCCCGACCACTGCGGGGCCGTCGGGAAACAGTTCTTTGCCCCGGGGCCGTAATCTTTGACTTCCGTCTTCCACGGACATGATGCTAGCCACCTTCAAGCACACGGACTTCCACGCCGCCGAACTCGCCTCCATAAAGGAAGGCAAGGTTTCCGTCGTGATTCCTACCCGCAACACTGCGGGTACGATCGCCCAGACCGTGGCTGAGCTTTTGCTGCTTGTAGAGGCTGGTCTGGTCGATCAGATCCTCGTGGTCGACGCTGACTCTGCGGACGGCACCGCAGCAACCGCGACCGACGCTGGCGCCGAGGTGGTCTCCGAAGCCGAACTGGTGCCCTCGGCGGGACCGGTTCGTGGCAAGGGCGATGCGATGTGGCGCTCGATGGCTGCCGCGATCGGTGATGTGGTCGTGTTCGTGGACGGCGACATAGCTGACTTCGGTCGCCATTACGTCACCGGGCTTATCGGGCCGATCCTGTCCGATCCGGCCAAGAGCTTCGTGAAGGGCATCTACGCCCGCCCTTTCCGTCAGCGCGAGAGCGAGCAGCCTGCCGGCGGCGGACGGGTGACCGAGCTGACAGCCCGCCCCCTGCTCGCAGCAACCGTCCCGGAACTTGCCGCTTTCGGCCAGCCGTTGGCCGGCGAGGTCGCCGCCCGACGTGAGTTGCTTGGCTCGATCCCGTTCCACACCGGTTATGGAGTCGAGATTGCGATGCTGGTCGAGGTCTGGAACAGGATCGGCATCGAGGGCATGGCCCAGGTCGACCTCGGCACCAAGCGGAATGCTCACCAGAGCCTGGCCGCCCTCAATGGCATGGCGGCCGAGGTGATCGCCGGACTCGCCGAGACCCTCGCCCGGCTCGGACGGAGTGACCTTGGCTCGATCAGCCCGGCGCCCGGCGCCGAGCGCGAAACAGTCGTCCGTCCCCCGGCCGGAGGAATAGTCGCTGCGGCCTTTCCCCCTGCGGCGCCAGCTTCTGCCGGAGACAGCAGCGCAGCCAACCAGGTTCCCGATGAGGGAGCTTCGGGAGGCGACCCGGCAGACCGGTCGCAGGAAGGCTGAGCGTTCGCCAGTGAGCCTGCGCTGCGTCTACACCGATCTGGACGGCACCCTGCTCGGGGCCGGGGCATCGCTTTTTGCCGATCACGATGGGGCCTTCTCGATGATGCAGGCCAAGGCACTGCAGGCTTGTGAACGTGCCGGGGTCGAGGTTGTGATCATGTCCGGGCGCCGGCGGGTACAGGTTCATGAGGACTCCCGCCTTATCGGCCAGACCTCGTTCATCTTCGAAGCCGGCTCTGCTTTCAGCATTGACGGTGAGACCTTCATGGCAACCGGTGATTTCGTCCACGACGAGGGGCTGACATTGGTCGAACAGGTTTCGGCCCGGGGTGTGCCCGAGCTGCTGCTCGAGCATTTCAATGGCCGCTTCGAGTACCACGAGCCCTGGCACCTGGACCGTGAGATGTCGCATCTCTTTCGTGGAGAAGTTGACACCGCCGAGGCCAACGCGCTGCTGGAGGAAAACGGCCACGATGACCTTCGCCTGCTCGACAACGGTGCGATCCGGAGGCAGATGCCGGGGATCGAAGTCACCCACGTCTACCACCTGGTGGCAAAGGGGGCCTCAAAGGCCAACGCTGTCGCCGCGCACTCGCTGGCTCGTGGCTACGCCAGGGAAGAGACGATCGCGGTGGGTGATTCGCTGGAAGACCTCGAGTCCGCCCATTCGGTCGGACGTTTCTTCATGGTGGCCAACGGTCCCGAGCGCGACGGCGGGGTGAAGGCGGCGTTGCCGGACTTTGCTAACGCCACCGTCACCGAGGGCCGCAGCGGCGACGGCTTCCACGAAGCTGTCATTACATCCCTGATGACCTGACAGATCTTCTCCGGCGGCCCCGGGCGAAGCACCCGAGCGCTTATTGTTATCCAGGTAAGAGGGTTCGCACCCCGGACCCGGACCCGGATTTCCAGGAGACACCTTGGCCCAGGAACAGGCGACAGTTGCCGAAGAGGAATACCTGCAGACGATCTTCTGGCTGATGGAGGCCGGGCTGCCGATCACCGGCGCGAACATCGCCCGTGCAATGCAGCTCTCGCCGCCCACCGTCCACGAAATGATCAAGCGCCTTGAACGCGACGGTTATGTGACCCGCAGCGAAGACAAGATCCTCCACCTGACGGATGAAGGGCGGGTCGAGGCCGAGCAGATCACCCGCCGTCACCGCATGATCGAGCGCTTCCTCACCGACGTGCTCGGTATCCCCTGGGATGAGGTTCACGAAGAGGCAGAGCGGCTCGAGCACGCGATGTCACCGGTTCTCGAAGAGCGCATGAGGGCAGCGATCGGCGAGGCCAACACCTGCCCTCATGGTCACCCGATTGACGGCGTGCGTGAACAGGGCGCACCGCTCTCCGATGTGGATGTCGGCGCCTCGGTTGTGATCATGCGTTTCGAAAACGAAGCCGAGAGTCTTCTTCATTACCTCAAGGACATTGGCCTCGAGCCGGGTCTTGAGGGCGAAGTCGTATCGAGCGACGACGAGAAGGTAGTGGTCGGCGCCTCCGACGGCGAGCACGAGGTGACAAGGACGGTCGCTGAGACGGTCACCGTCCGCGCTGATCCCGCCCCGCCCCCCCGCGCCGCCCTGCCAGACCAGCTCGTGCTTTCCGAAGATCGCTACGGCCGCTGAGCCACGGCCAGGAGTCGTCCTGCCTGCCCGGGTGACAGGTTCGGCCTGCCGCCGAGATCACCTGAAGCTGCGCGGAATCTAGACTGGC
Organism: uncultured Solirubrobacterales bacterium; assembly: GCA_903933815.1. GTDB lineage: Bacteria > Actinomycetota > Thermoleophilia > Solirubrobacterales > 70-9 > 67-14. The sequence goes on along the minus strand of CAIZLN010000088.1, from coordinate 11,194 downwards.
AAACGTGGATACGAGTAACTACGAAAAGTTTCAGACAGCCAATCCGGTTGTGAGGAGGCTGATTGACCGGTTCTATGGCAAGGTCGCAGCGGCTGTCGGCCCGCTGGATCCGGGCACCGTCCTCGACGCAGGCTGTGGAGAGGGCGAGACGCTGGCGCGGCTGGACAGTCTGCTTCCAGCGTCAGTCACCGGGGTAGACCTCAACCCGGCATCGGTCGAGTTTGCGGCAAAACGGATCCCTTCCGGCGATTTCCGGGTGGCAGATCTGAATGACCTGCCTTTTGAGGACGACAGCTTTGACCTGGTTCTCTGCCTCGAGGTGCTCGAGCACATCCCCGACCCGGCCCCGGCCCTGGCGGAGCTCTCACGCGTGTGCCGCGGTGACATCCTTATTTCAGTTCCTTCTGAACCGTGGTTTCGCCTGGGGAGCCTGGCCCGAGGCAAATACCTCAAGGACTGGGGCAATCACCCCGAACATGTAAACCACTGGAACCCGCGTTCACTGAGCGAGTTCCTGGGAGGCGGCACCGAGCTTGTCAGCGTCCAGCGGTCGACCCCCTGGCTGGTGGCTCAGGTGCGGCCAGCGGTCTGAAGAGGCTTGGCCTCGCCCGGCTCCAGCACCTTCTCGATCGAAGCCTTTTCCAGAGCGTTGTCGCCGATCTCCCGTCTGGCGAGGACCAGCATCTGACCGAGCAGGCCGAGAGTGAGCAGCTGGACGCCGACCACGATAAGCAGAATTCCCAGGAACAGCAGTGGCCGCTGGCCGATCGATTCCCCCGAGATCTTCAGGATCGTCAGGTAGACACCGATCAGGACGCCGGCCGCTGACAGGAGTCCTCCAAGGCCGCCGAACAGATGCAGCGGCCGGTACTGGTAGCGGCCAAGGAATACCACGGTCATCAGGTCCAGTCCGCCACGTGTATAGCGCTCGAGCCCGAACCGGGAGCTGCCATATCTGCGCGGCCGGTGGTTCACGGGGACTTCGCTGACCGTCCAGCCCTGCTGCACTGCGAACACCGGCATGTAGCGGTGCATCTCGCCGTAGACCTCGATTGAGCGGGCGCACTCCCCGCGGTATGCCTTGAATCCGCAGTTCATGTCGTGCATGTCTACCCCGGTGAACAGCCGGGTGAACCAGTTGAAGACCCCTGATGCCCAGCGGCGGGTAATCGGATCCTTCCGGTCACGTTTCCAGCCCGAAACAAGGTCGGAACCTGCGTCGAGTTCGGCGAGAAGCCGGGGGATGTCCGCCGGGTCATCCTGGCCATCACCGTCGATGGTTATGACTTTGTCGGCATCGGTTGAGTCGAACCCCACCGAAAGGGCGACTGACTTCCCGAAGTTCCGCCGCAGCCGGATCGCTCCGAGTCGGGAGTTGCTTTCGGCCAGATCCGCAATCAGCCCGAATGTCCCGTCAGTGGAACCGTCGTCGATCACAAGTATCTCCCAGTCGAGTCCCAGCGGTTCCACTGCTGCCGTGATCTCCTCGATCAACTCGGGCAGGATCTCACGCTCGTTGAGAGCCGGAATGATGATCGCCAGGTTCATGTCAAAGGACGGAGGCGATCCGGGCGACCCCTTCGTCGATGAACTCCGGCGGGACCGAGGCGAACGAGAACCGCAGGCTGGTCTCCCCGCCTTCAAGCATGAAGTCGGTGCCGGGGATGAACGGGGCGCCGGCTTCCTTGGCCCTCTTTGCGAGCTGGACTGTGTCGTGGCCCTCACCGAGGTCGGCCCAGAGGAAGTATCCGCCCTCGGGCACCACAAATTGTGCATCGGGCAGGTGGGTACCGAGGGCGGAGATCAGCGCGTCGCGTCGCTGCTTGAGGTGAACTTTCACCTCGGCGATATTGGTGTCGAGCGCACCTGATCGGCAGAGTTCCAGCACCAGCGAACCGGAAAGCATGTTTGGGGAGATGTAGTTCTCATTGGCCATCCTGGCCATCTCGGCAATCATCGTCTTCGGCCCTGCCAGGTAGCCGACCCGGACTCCGGGACTGACAGTCTTGGAGAAGGACGAGGCGTGAATAACACGGTCAGCCCGATCCAGCGAGAGCATGGTCGGCGGTGGGCTCTCGCCAAACGGCAGCTCACGGTACGGATCGTCCTCGAAGATCATGAAGTCGTGGGCGGTGGCCAGCTCAACCAGCCTGACCCGCTTTTCGTAGGAGAGTGTGCAGCCCGCAGGATTGTGGAAGTTGGGGATTATGTGAGCGAGCTTGACCGGACCCTCGGCCAGGGCCCGTTCTACCGCTTCGACATCGATACCGTCAGGCTCCAGCGCTACCGGCACGAACTCGACCCCGCATTGCTCGAGCAGCAGCAGGGTGCGATCGTAGGAAGGCTGTTCGACAATCACCCGATCGCCCGGTGAGAGCATGTGCCGGAACAGCATCGCGCCAGCTTCCAGCGAGCCGTTCGTGGTCATCACCCGGGCTGGATCATCGAGTCCGTGGCGCGCGGCGATCCATTCGCAGAGGCCAGGATGTCCGATTCCCACTCCGTAGGAGAGAGCTTGCTGCCAGTCGTCTTCCAGGGCCCTGACGGTTGCCAGCCGGACGGCTTCGACCGGGATCAGATCCGGACTGGGGGCACCTCGGGCAAAGCTGATCGTCTCAGGCATTTCTGCGCTTCCTGCTCTTTCCGTGGTCATGGGTTCAGGCAAGCGATGATACGGCACTCAGGCGTTCACTCAGCGCCCGGAACTGGCATCACCGGCTGGCGGTCACCCGCCAACAAGGCTGCATCCGAGCAGCCCGGGCTCCCTGGTCGTGACAAACCACGGGGTCGGATCGGAATCCGGGTAGAGCGCAAGCAACTGAGGGTATCCGGGAGCCACCTTGCCCAGTCCGACAATCGTCCCGCTGCCAAAGCGCCCCAGCTTGACCAGTGAAACCAGTGAGGCCTTGAGAACCGCGCCATCGGGCGGCAGGTCGAGCCTGAAACGTCCCTCAGCGGGCCGGGCCGGACGGCAATTGCCCAGTCTGGCCGAAGAGGGCACCGGAGCCAGCTGCAGAGACAGCGACTGCGAGAGGAAAGCGTCAACCCGGTTGCTGATCCGGCCAGCGCGTCCCCGGAGCGTTGACGGGTCATATCCGAGATACCCGTAAGCGCCGCCGCCGACCGAGTCGTATTCGTCCTTGAGGATGTCCCGGGGCTGCCGGGCTGGCGAGGTGGGCCGTCCGGTCGAGTCGAGCAGGGTCACTGCCGTGATCTCCACCTTTGCTCTTTCGCGCTCGGTCGCGAGCCAGTCCGTGCCTTCCTTCAGCAGTCCGAAGGCGGTCAGCATGCTGGCTCCGGTCACGATCCAGAGAATCAGGAACGCTGTCCGGCCCCACCTGGCACCGCGGATGGACTCAACCCCGATCAGCAAAACCAGGATCAGGCCGGGGTAGAGGTAACGCGCCGCGCCGGGGCCGCGCCCGAACACGCCCCAGCCGAGCGTCTGGGCAGCAAAAAGGGCGAGGATCGTCACGACGATTCCCCAGAACATTGGCCCGGTCTGCCCACGGGAGACACGCCACGCAAAGGCGGCCAGGGCGACCACGGCGAGAACCGGCGCGACTCCCGTTCCGGGTGGAATTGTCGCTCCCCGCGTGAAATCAAAGTTGAGGCCTGCGATGGCGGCCAGGATCGTACCCAGTGATTCAAAGGTCCATGCCGGCAGCAGAACCAGGTTGGTCCAGTCAGTTCCCCCGGAGGCGGGGTCGGTTCCTCCGACTCCGGCCGACATCCTCCACAGCAGGTAGAGCGCAACAGGCACAAGGCTGACCCAGAGCCTGTGCCTGGCCGAGCGCTCCAGAATCGAGACTGCTGCCAGACCGACCGCGAACGGCAGGGCGACGGTGTAGGTGGCGATGCCCAGAAGGAGGAAGGCGAAGGCTGCAACGTCGCCCGGGAAGTCCTGCCGGTCCCAGGCGATGAGCGCTGCGAGCCCACAGGCCAGGGCAAACATCACTGTGAATCCGTTGCCTCCGAGCAGGTGCCAGGAATCGGAGGGGAAGAGCAGGATTACGAAGCAGCCGGCCAGGACAACGAAATCTGGCGCACGCCTGCGAGACCAGATGAAGAAAAGGGCAGCGCAGAGCAGCACGGAAGCCGTGGTGAGCAGCCTGAAGGTCAGGTACTCCGGCCCGATCGTTTCCAGGGCGAGTCTGTAGACGAGCTTCGGGACCAGAACCAGATGCCCGACGTGAGGCTCCAATGCATCAGACAGGTCAAGCTCTGAGCTGGTCGAAAGCCAGGTCAGCTCATCCAGTGAGAACCAGGCATCTCGCCCGAACCAGAGCGCGACCAGCACCGAGACCACCATCGCCCCGGCCAGAGTCAGCCAGGCCGAGCCCGGGCTGTTCTCCCCGCGCCGCAGTCGGTCGATTGCTTCGGTCAGCTGGTTCACCTGTTCACCGTCGCCCATTCTGAACGGTCGGCGCCTCCCCGGATGGCTTCGGGAGGTCCGGGGGCGTGGTTTTCACTCCCCGGGACACCCGGAAACATGCTTGTCAATGGGCCGGAGTTCGGCCTCAGAGCGCCCGAAGGGTCTCCACCGCGATCTGAGCAGCCTCGGTCGGACTCTTGCCGACCCTGACACCCTTGGCCTCGAGTGCTTCCTTCTTGGCCTGAGCGGTACCGGAGGAGCCGGAAATTATTGCTCCGGCGTGGCCCATCTGCTTGCCGGGTGGAGCGGTAAAACCGGCGATGTAGGCGACTACCGGCTTGGAGATGTTTTCGGAAATGAAGTCCGCTGCGCGCTCCTCGGCATCGCCTCCGATTTCGCCGACCATGACGATCAGGTCAGTTTCAGGATCGTTTTCGTACAGCGTCAGGATGTCGATGAAGTCCGAGCCGACGATCGGGTCGCCGCCGATCCCGACGATCGAGGAGTTGCCCTCGCCGGCCTGCTTCAGTTCATTACCTATCTGGTAAGTCAGCGTGCCTGATTTGGAGACAACGCCGATCCGGCCAGGCTCAAAGAACTGAGCCGGGATGATGCCGACATTGGCCTTGCCGGGGGAGAGTATTCCGGGGCAGTTGGGACCGATCAGCCGGACGCCCTTCTCGCGCGCCTTCCAGTAGGTCGGCATCATGTCCATAACCGGAATGCCTTCCGTAATCGCGATCACGGTGTCCACACCGGACTCGATTGCCTCGTTGATCGAGGCCGCAGCGAAGCGTGCGGGCACGAAGATCATTGAGGTGTTGGCATTCGCCTCGACGACGCTATCGGCAATCGAGTCGAACACAGGGATGCCCTCGACGTCCTGTCCGCCCTTTCCAGGGGTGACACCGGCTACCACCTGGGTGCCATAGTCGCGGTTGCGCAGTCCGTGGAAGGTGCCTTCCCGTCCGGTGAGGCCGGAGATAACCAGCTTTGTGTCGTCGTCAATGATGATGCTCATCAGTTCTTCTCCGTCTCTGCGGCGGCGAGTTCGACGACCTTCTTCGCCGCGCCGAGCATTGTCGATTCGTGGTGGAGGTTGGTCATGCCGGCCGCATCGAGCAGGGCGAGGCCCTCCTCCGAGTTGGTGCCATCCAGGCGGACGACGATCGGCATGGTAAGTCCGATCCGGCCGGTCGCTTCGATGATCCCCTTGGCGACCTCGTCGCATCGGGTGATTCCTCCAAAGATGTTGAAAAGGATTGCCCTGACCTTCTCGTCCGAGGTGATTACCTCGAGCGCGTCGACGATCGCATCGGCCTGGGATCCTCCGCCGGCATCGAGGAAGTTGGCCGGGCTGCCGCCCGCCTGGGCGACCACATCGAGGGTGGACATACAAAGTCCCGCACCGTTGCCGAGCACCCCGATGTCGCCTTCGAGCTTGACGTAGGTCAAACCACGTTCTTTGGCCATCGCCTCCTGAGGGTCTTCGGCGACCCCGTCGCTCAATTCGCTGAGTTCCGGGTGGCGGTAGAGCGCGTTGCCGTCGATCGTCACCTTCGAATCGAGCAGGATTACCTCGCCATTGGCATTGACGATCAGCGGATTGACCTCGATCAAAGTGGCGTCTTCCTTGCGGGCGACTTCGACCAGTTTGACCAGAATCGAGGCGACCTGATCGGCCACTTTCTCCGGAATGCCCGAGCGGGCGACGATGTCCCGGGCGTCACTGATGTCAAGGCCTTCGATCGGGTCGACGTGCTGCCTGACCAGAGCCTCGGGATCGGACTCGGCGATCGCCTCAACATCCATGCCGCCCATCCGGGAGAGCATCACCAGCAGTTTCTTCTCTGACCGGTCGAGGATCACCGAGGCGTAGTACTCGGACTCGATTTCAGAGCCGATCTCCACCCACAGCTCATGAACCCTGAAGGGCCCTTCACCATGCGGGCCGATGATGTCCATGCCGATGATCTGGCCCGCGTGCTCGTGAGCCTCAGTGCGGTCAGCGGCGATTTTGATGCCGCCAGCCTTGCCACGTCCGCCGATCAGGACCTGAGCCTTGATCGCAACCGGATAGCCGAGCGTCTCCGAGGCCGCGACGGCTTCTTCAACAGTGGCCGCGTGGCTGCCTTCGGGAACCGGCAGGCCGTGACGCGCGAACAATTCTTTTCCCTGATATTCGAGTAGATCCATGTCTTTTCGTGAGGTCTTTGGGGGACGAGTAAGCCGACCAAGCACCCTATCCGACATAATGGCGACCGCGTATGCCGCTTCCTAGCCTCAAGAACATCAATTGGGTCACCACGGACTGTTATGGAACCCTGATTGATTGGGAGAAGGGAATCTCGGAGGCTTGCGCCAAAGAAGCCGAGAAGGACGGGTTCAGTTTCGAGTCGGAGGCCTTCCTCGCAAGGTTCTTCGAAGTCCAGGCCGAGGTAATGGCGGGGTCTTACGAACTTTACGCCGAGGTCCTGCGCCGTACGATCATCAAGGTCGCCGGCGAGATCGGCTGGGAGGTCGAGCCGTCGCGGGCACAGTTCCTGCCGGACAGCGTCGCTTACTGGCTACCGTTCCGGGAGTCAAACGCCGCCATGGACCGACTCGGCAAGAATTTCGAGATCGGGATCATTTCGAACATCGACGACAAGATGCTCGGCATTTCCCGCCGCCACCTGCGAACACAACTGGACCTCGTGGTAACAGCGCAGCAGGTTCGCAGCTACAAGCCGGACAACACGCACTTCAAGGAATGCGCCAGGCGACTGGGCAGCAAGAAGGGCTGGCTCCACATCGGGTGCAACTACGACACCGATGTGGCCCCGCTTCTGAAGATGAAGGTTCCGGTCATCTGGGTCAACCGGCACGGCGAAAAGCTTGCCGGACGCAAGCGCCCGTCACTGGAAGTCAAGAGTTTCCGCGAGGCCGTCAAGAAGCTCGGCGCCGGCGGCTGAGCCCCTCCGTTTGGCGCAGCGTCGAAGCGAGCGTCCCGAGGAGCCAGTCGGGCAGGACCGCCCTTCACTTGCGCCCTCCAGCCTCCGCTGGCTGGCTGAGACTCCGCTGGCCCGAAGAAAGTCTCGTGGCCAGTACCTGACTCCTGAACCGGTAGCCGAGGCGTTGGTAGACCGGATCCCACTGAGCTCCGGGATGAGGGTTCTTGACCCCGGGGTCGGCACGGGCGAGCTGCTTGCCGCCGTTCTTCGCCGTTGCCCGGATGCTCACCTGACCGGCTGGGACATTGACCCGACCGCCCTGGCTGCGGCTGGAGAGCTGGTTCCCGGGGCGACCCTGGAGCTTCGCTCAGCTCTTGATCTGAAACGCGATGAGGTCCCGGGCCTCGGCGCCGACGGTGAGCGCCGGACCACTCGCCCCCATGCCGGGAGCGATTGTGCGGACCCTGAGTTCGATCTCGTGATTGGCAACCCGCCCTACTTTCAGGTGCCGGTTACGCCGGATCTGAAGGAGCGCTTCGGGGAGGTAATTTCAGGGAGGGCCAATACATTCGCCCTGTTCTTCAAGGCAGGACTGGACCTGCTCGCCCCGGAGGGGACCCTCGCCTTCGTGGTACCGCCCTCGATGAACAGCGGCGCTTACTTTGAGGCATTGCGTGAGCACATCGTCGCGCGTGCCCGGATCACCGACCTGACCCTGCTCGAAGGCACCGGACTCTTTGAGGGCGCGAACACAGCGGCGCAGCTGCTTGTGCTCAGAAAGAACGGCGAGTCCGGCCACCGGAATCCCGCCAGTCAGTTCGTATTCGAACGCAGGGACGACGATGCCGGTTTTCGCCGGGTTGTTTTCAGTCGCAATCCGGGCGAGCTCGAGGCTGGCTTCAAGGGCCGCAAGACCTTGTGGCAGCTTGGCTTCGAGGCGGTTACCGGGACGGTCGTCTGGAACCAGCATCGGGCTACGCTCAGAGATCGGGCAGGCCCCGGTTCGGTGCCGCTGGTCTGGTCGGGGGATCTGCGCGGCGGGACGCTGGAGCTTGATTCGGGCTCAAGTCGGGGGCAGGGGACTCCACCGGGTCAGGATGACGGGCGTCGACGCCGGAGGTCAGGGGCGGGCCTCCCAGACAATCGTCCCGGCCATGTCATCGGGCGCACCGCGCTGTCCGGCCCGGCCCTCCTGGTAAACCGGGTTGTTGGTTCGGTCGGCCGCGGGGAAATCCGCACCGGACTCATTCTTCCCGGGGTTCCGTTTCTTGCCGAAAACCATGTCAATGTGATCCGACCAAGATCAGGTTTCAAGCAGCGGGTTGACTGGGAAGAGCTTCAGTCAAGGATGAGCCAGCCCGGGGTGGTGGAGCGCCTCCGGCTGCTCACAGGCAACACTCAGATTTCCGCAACCGAGCTGACCCATCTGATCCCGGTCTGACCTGCAGGAGGCGGCTTTGGAAACTCAGATCTCTCTCGTAAAGCAGATATCCGGGGCACCTTTCCAGAATGCGGGCAGGTGGCAGGCGTTGAACCCGGCGGCTTCATAGAGGGCGATCGCGTTCCTGTTGTTCTGGTTGGTCTCTAGCTGGATCCGGCTGCAGCCGCGGCTGCGGGCCCTTTCGATCGCAGCCTCGACCAGGGCCCGTCCGAAACCCTCGCCCCGAGCTGATTCCTGCACAAACACATCTTCCAGCCAGGCATCCTCGGTCCCGCTCCAGACCGACAGTCGAAACCTGAGCTGGGCGAATCCGGCTTCCGGGCTTCCGACCAGCAGGTACTCGGTATGGCGATCACCGATCAAGGCAGAAACGGCCGCTTCAATCTCGGCATTTGCCGGTGATCTGGCCTCCAGAAAGTCACGGAAGTCCCCTACCAGTCCCGTGACAACGCCGACATCAGAGGGGCCGGCGATTCTGAGTGGAGTTTCGGGGCCCATCCGGAAATCCTAATTGATCCCCGGGCACACTCTGTTACGGTCATTGCCACTCTTTGTTTCGGCAGACAGGGGAAAACAGGGCTGAACGACGGAAAGGATTCCGCGTCGTGGAGGTTTTTCGATGACAGGCAAGGCATTTCAAGACACGGGTATCTCCCCGGCAGTTCACTTCGTGCTGGCGACGGTTTTCGTGGGCATCGCGCTCCTGGCTGCTCCCGGCTTTGCCGGGGCGGCGCGACCCAACTTTGTAGTCATCCAGACTGACGATCAGAACTCCCGAACAGCGAAAGCGACCTTGAGGAAATACCTCGGGGGCAGGGTTCCGATAATGCCGAACACGGTCGGGGAAATTTTTCGCGGAGGGACGGAGTTCCCCAACTACTACGTCTCTTCTCCCGTCTGCGCGCCTTCCAGGGCGTCACTTCTGACCGGTCAGTATCCGAAGAACAACGGCCTGGTCGCCAATTTCGGGGAGGAAGGCGGCTGGTCGGGCTGGCGGAACCTTCCGGCCAATGAGACCAACCTTCCGGTGGCTCTCCAGGAGGCCGGCTACCGGACCTCCCATTTCGGCAAGTTTCTGAACGGCTATTGGCAGACCGAGAACAATCAGGTCGAAACGACCGTCCCGCCAGGGTGGAACAACTGGTTCACTACCTCGTTTGACTCGCAGACCCTTCATTACGGGTATCAGGTAAATGACAACGGTCTGGGACGCACCCGTTTTGGGAACCCCCTCTACACCGCCACTTCCGGGCTCGATCCGAAGCGCTGCTCGGCCGAGAGCCTGCTCAGACAGAGCATCGCCAACGGTTGTCACTACCAGGCCGATGTAATGAGCCGTGCTGCCGTGAGGGAGATCCGTCGCAACTCCGATCAGCCCTTCTACCTTCAAATCGACTACGAGGGCCCTCACGGTGACGTCAGGCCCCCGATGGGGCCGCAACCGGCGACTCGCCATGTCGGATCGACTGCCTGGACACCACCTCAGCAGCCTCCCAACTTCAACGAAGAGGACATGTCCGACAAGTCTCCCGAGGTTCAGGAGGCAGCCCCGAACCGTATGGGCTTTGTCGGCTTCCAGCGCTTCAAGTACTACTACCTGCGGTACCTCGCTTCGCTCAGAGCCATTGATGACGGGGTCGGCGCGATCATCGAAACCCTACGCCAGACCGGCAGGCTCGAAAACACCTACATCTTCTTCCTCTCCGACAATGGAGTATTTCTCGGAGAGCATCGTTTCTATCAAGGAAAGTTCCTGCCCTACGATGGCGCCACCCGGGTCGCGATGGCGGTTCGCGGGCCCGGAGTAACTCCCGGAGGCCGCTCGGCCGAACTGGCTTCCAATGTCGACGTCGCACCGACCATTCTCCAGCTTGCCGGAGCCAATGCCAGCTGGCAGATTGATGGCCGCTCCCTGCGTCCCTTCTGGAGGGATACGTCGCTTAGAACAAGGCGCGCAACGGGTATCGCTTACAGCCGGTCGACAGTCGATCCGGAGGTCGGGAGAGCCGGCGTATCAGCGGTCGCACCATCTTTGAACTATCGCGGATTCAGGGTGGGTCCTTACAAGTACTTCCGTTTTGATCTGAGCGGCCAGGAGGAGCTCTATGACCTTCGACGGGATCCCTGGGAGCTCAGGAACCGGATCAACTCACCCGAGTACATTCAGGTCAGGCAGTACATGCGGGCCTTCCTGCCTGCAGTTGACAACTGCACCGGCAACAGCTGCCGCGCCCCCCTGCCGCCATGGCCCGAGCCCTGAGGCTCCGCGAAAAACAGGGCCTCAGACAGCTCGCGCTCTCCCGAACCGCAACGGAGCTACCCGGCGCATTTATTCGATGGTTACGAGTACATCTCCACTGGCCACCGCGTCGCCGACGGAAATCGACAGTCCGGTTACTTTGCCGGCGCGATGGGCGGTGATCTCGTTTTCCATCTTCATCGCTT
>CAIZLN010000087.1 GCA_903933815.1 uncultured Solirubrobacterales bacterium | reverse complement strand
GAGCACCTCGGCCTCGAGCGGATCGGCAGTCCGATGGTTCTGGAGGGCGGATCGATCGCGGTTGACGGAGACGGCCTGCTGGTTACCACTGAGCAGTGCCTGCTTGACCCTTCCAGGAATCCGGACCTGGGCTACCGCGAAATTGCGGTTGAACTGGTCGAGCGGCTCGGTGCCGAGCGCGTTGTGTGGCTTGGCGACGGTCTGCTGGAGGACGTGGACACAGACGGGCATGTCGACAATATCTGCGCCTTTTACGAGCCCGGCAAGGCGATCCTCCAGACGGTCGCCGATGAGTCTGATCCCAACTGGGCAAGCACCCGCGAGAATCTGAGGCGCCTGGAAGCAGCGGGAATAGAGGTGGTCCAACTGGAGTTGCTGCCCCGCATTCCGGGAGAGGACGATGGTGTGGTGGTCGTCCCGTACACGAACTTCTATGTCGCCAACGGGGCCCTGATCGTGCCCGTAGGGAAGGTAGACCCAGACATGGACCAGGAGGCCATCAGGCGCCTGGGCGAGCTCTATCCCGGCCGCGAGGCCATCGGAATCGACGGCCGCTCGCTGGCCCTGGGCGGCGGGGGCATTCACTGCATCACGCAGCAGGTTCCAGCGGCATGAGCGAGCACGGATTTGAACTGATTGAGGCGACCGGATCCGTACCCGAGTCGCCCGCAAGGGTGGATGAACCGCAGCGCGAGCCCTTCAGGGTCGGAGCGGTTCAGCAGGCCTGGCACTCTGACCCTGACACGCACGTCGCCTCACTCAGGGAGGGCATTCGGATCGCGGCCGCCGCCGGAGCCGAGATTGTCTGCCTTCAGGAGCTGACTCTGTCTCCTTATTTTGCCGTGTCCGAAGACAGGGTGGCGGAGGCTGCCACATTTTCGGAAGACATCCCCGGTGGGCCGACCACGGAACTTGCGACGAAGATGGCTGCCGAAACCGGTGCCTATGTCCACGCATCGCTTTACGAGAAGTCCGAAGAAGGCGGGATCGGCTTCAACACTTCCATTTGCGTCGCTCCGGACGGCCGTCTGCTCGCCCGGACCCGCAAGCTCCACATCCCGGTGACCGCCGGCTACTACGAGGACCGCTACTTCAGGCCCGGCGATACCGGCTACCCGGTGGTGGCCATCGGTGAGGCCAGCTTCGGTTTCCCGACCTGCTGGGACCAGTGGTTCCCCGAACTGGCCCGCGCCTACTCGCTGGGCGGTGCGGAGGTCATCGTCTACCCGACCGCGATCGGCTCCGAGCCCGACCACCCCGGCTTCGACACCGAGCCACTCTGGGAGCGGGTGATAGTCGGCAACGGCATCGCCAACGGAACATTCATGGTCGCCGTCAACCGGATCGGTACCGAGGATCCACTCACTTTCTACGGTTCCTCGTTCATCTCGGATCCGTACGGACGGGTGCTGGTTCAGGCACCGCGGGACAGGCCGGCGGTGCTCGTCGCTGACCTCGACCTCGACCAGCGCCGTGACTGGCTCGAACTGTTCCCGTTTCTTCACACGAGGCGGCCGGACACCTACTCGCCACTTACCGACGGGACCTGAGCGGGCGCCGTGACGCCCGCCAAGCTCAGCCTGACTCGGCGAACTTCTTGAGACCTGAAGTGGCGTCGTTGGTCAGCCAGTCTTTGACCTTGTCCTCAACCGGTCCCTTGAGCAGGAGTCCGAGCATGCGTCCGGTGTCGGCCTCCAGTGCGTAGGTGGCCCGGGTCCGTTCGTCGCCAAGGTCCTCCAGGCTCCAGGAGCCGGTCAGCCACTTGAGGTCACCCTTCTTCTGCTCCCAGGTCATACCGGTCTCGGGCTGATAGCTGAATGCGATGTGAGAAGTAACAGTCCGAACCTTCGCGTCTGACTTGATCTCCACCAGACCGGCGCGGCCCTCTGAGTCCTTCTTCAGGACTTCAGCCGAAACCATCGTTTCCTGCCATTCCGGAGTGTTGGCCAGATCCGAGATGATTTCGTAGCAGCGTGCTGTCGGGGCATCGACTTCGACGGTGCTTGAGGCTTTTAGAATTCCCATGGCGGGATGCTATATCGCACCGGCGCACCGGCGCGCTGATGCCTGCATCGATATTGGTCGGGATCGTGAATCCGTGAGGAACTGTTGCCGCCGGTACTGTTGAGTCATGAGCTCGATCAGACTCAATGGCGTCCACCACATCAGTTGCATAACCGGAGATGCACCCGGGAATGTGGGGTTCTATGTGGGAGTGCTGGGCATGCGGATGGTCAAGAAGACCGTCAACCAGGACGACCCTTCCGTTTACCACCTCTTCTACGGTGACGAGAACGGTAATCCCGGTTTCGACCTGACCTTCTTCGAGTACCCCGGTGCCCGCCCGGGCCGTGCTGGAGCCGGCATGGTCCATCGGATCCTCTGGCGTCTCCAGTCGGCCGGGTCGCTCGACTACTGGCAGGGTCGTCTGGCCGAAGCAGGCATTCCTGCCGAACTGGTCGAAGCCGACCCACGGTTCGCTGCCACCGGGATCGACACGGGAGAGAAGGCCCTCCGTTTCGCAGACCCGGAAGGGCTCGAGCACGAGTTTCTCGTTTACAACGGAGCGGAAAGCCCCCTGATCCCGCTGCACAGTGAGGTTCCACCCGCGCACGCCATCGCCGGCTTCCACGGCGTGAATGCCTACTCGGCATCGCGCGAAGGTACCGAGGCGGTCCTCTCGAGGGTGCTCGGATTCGAAGACCTCGGGAACGGCACCTGGCTGGTGGCGGGCGAGAGCCGTTCCGGCTGCTACCTGCTCGATGTGCCTCCTGAGGAAAGGCAGATGCCCGGGGCCGGAACCGTTCACCACATCGCCTGGGCGACCCGTATGGAAGACCAGGAGGAGTGGCAGAGCCATGTCAGCGACTTCGGGCTGTACGCCACGCCCGTGGTCGACCGGTTCTACTTCCGAGCCGTCTACTTCAGAGAGCCGGGGGGTGTGCTTTTTGAACTGGCGACGATGGGCCCCGGTTTCGCCACCGACGAGCCCGCCGGAACCCTCGGTGAGAGGCTCTCGCTTCCACCCGACTTCGAGGCGATACGCGAGCAGGTCGAGCCTCACCTGAAGGTCCTGCCGGACGTCCGGCAGTGGCGACCCTCCCAGTCTTCATAGAATGCGCGCCATGAGCAGGTATGAGCCCCGCGAGATCGAGGGCAGATGGCAGCGTGTCTGGGCCGACGAAGAAACCTGGCAGGTCGCCAACCCGGGCCAGCCGGGATACGACGGTTCCAAGCCGAAGTCCTATGTGCTTGAAATGCTGCCCTACCCCTCCGGCGAGCCCCATGTGGGGCACCTCAAGTGCTACTCGGTGGGTGATGCAATCGCCCACTTCCGTCGCCGCAACGGCTACGAGGTCATTCACCCGATGGGCTACGACTCATTCGGCCTGCCGGCCGAGAACAATGCGATCAAGACCGGCGTGCCACCACTGGTCGCCACAGAGAAGTCGATCGACTCCTTCCGCCGCCAGTTCACCGAGTGGGGGATCTCAATCGACTGGAGCCGCGAACTCGCGACCCACACCCCCGAGTACTACCGCTGGACCCAGTGGATCTTTCTGCAGCTGTTCAACGAGGGACTGGCGTACCGCACCCAGGCACCGGTTCAATGGTGCCCGAAGGATGCCACCGTCCTCGCTAACGAACAGGTCGTCGACGGCCGCTGCGAGCGCTGCGGCACGGAGGTCGTGACCCGGAACCTCAGGCAGTGGTTCTTCCGTACGACCGCATACGCCGAGCAGCTCCTGGCCGACTTCGAGAAGCTCGAGTCCTGGCCCGAGCACGTGATCACGATGCAGAAGAACTGGATCGGTCGCTCGGAAGGCGCAGAAGTCACCTTCCGCTGCGAAGAGGCCGGTCTCGACTTTCCGGTATTCACAACCCGTCCGGACACCCTGTTTGGCGCGACCTTTTTCGTGATCGCACCGGAACACCCCGAACTCGAAGGTCTGGTGGCCGGCACCGGAGCAGAGCAGCAGGTTCAGGAGTACGTCAACTCGGTCGCCCGTGAGTCGGTTCAGGCCCGGGGTGACGAGAGTCGGCCAAAGACAGGGGTTCCGCTGGGCCGAACGGTAACCAACCCGGTGAACGGCGAAGAGATCCCGATGTTCGTCGCCGATTACGTTCTGATGGATTACGGAACCGGCGCAGTGATGGCTGTCCCAGCCCATGACGAGCGCGACTTTGCCTTCGCCGAGGCTTTCGAGCTACCGGTACGCCGCGTGATCGCTCCGGACCCCGACGCGGCAGGTGCTGGGGGCGGGGCTGAGCCAGGCGACGACGGCGAACAGCTTCCATACACCGGTGACGGCCCGATGGTCGACTCTGGCCGGTTCGACGGACTCAACAACCGCGAGGCCTACGACCGGATAGTCGAGTGGCTAAACGAAGAGGGCCGGGGTCAGACCTCAATCAACTACCGGCTCCGCGACTGGCTCGTCTCGCGCCAGCGTTACTGGGGCGCCCCGATACCGATCGTCCACTGCCCGACCTGCGGCATGGTTCCGGTGCCTGAAGACCAACTTCCGGTGGTGCTGCCAGAGGTCGAGGACTACGCGCCGAAGGGCAAGAGCCCGCTCGAGGCAGCCACCGACTGGGTTGAGACGGACTGCCCGTCATGTGGCTCCGTTGCCCGCCGCGAGACCGACACCATGGACACCTTCGTCGACTCATCCTGGTACTTCCTTCGCTATCTCGACGCCGGCAACGACCAGGCTGCCTGGTCCCGCGAGGCTGCCGACCACTGGATGCCTGTCGACCAGTACATCGGTGGCGTCGAGCACGCGATCCTCCACCTGCTCTACGCCCGCTTCTTCATCAAGGCGCTCGCCGACATGGGCCACGTCGGTGTGGTTGAGCCCTTCGCCAACCTGTTCACACAGGGCATGATCACCCGCGACGGCGCCAAGATGTCAAAGTCGAAGGGCAATACGGTCAGCCCGGCCGATTACGTCGCCCGCCACGGTGCCGACGCCGCCCGGACCTACGTCTGCTTCATGGGGCCGCCCGAGCGCGGAGGGGACTGGACTGACGAAGGGGTTGAGGGAGTCCACCGTTTCCTTTCGCGACTCTGGCGTGTGAGCAGCGAAGTCGCCGAGGCCGACGTTTCAACTGGCGCCTCGTCGACGGGTCTCTCCCTGCCGGAGGGTCTGGCCGAGCGGACAACGGGCGAGGCACGCGAACTGCTCTCCAAGGCGCATTGGGCAATCGACAAGGCCACTCGTGACTTCACCCGGGGCTTCCAGTTCAACACGGTGATCGCCGCGGTGATGGAACTCGTCAACGAGATCTACCGGACCAGGGACGGCCTGATCGAAGAGGAGGACGGCCGGGAGTGCCTCAGGTTCGCGGTTGCCACCGCTGCTTCACTGATCCAGCCCTTCGCACCGCATCTCGCCTCAGAGGTCTTCGAGCAGATGACCGGAGAACGGGTCTGGGAAACTGAATGGCCGGTCGCCGACCCCGAGATGCTGCGCTCCGACACGGTGACGATCGTGGTGCAGGTAAACGGCAAGGTCCGTGACCGGATCGAAGTGGGGGAGGGGGCCGACAAGGAAGAGATCCTCGCTCTCGCCCGCGAGGCAGAGAACGTGGCCCGCCACCTCGAAGGGACCGAGACCGTCAAGGAGATCGTCGTCCCCGGCAAGCTGGTCAACCTGGTGGTCCGTCCGGCCTGATTGCCGGCGGTCTGGCTGTTTTGGCCTTGCCTTGAGGCAGGGAAGCATCTGACAGGGGGCCACCCCCTTTGTGACGGAAATCGTTCTGCTTCCGTCGGGCTGAAGTTGCATTCCTGACGCACCTGCGTGTGGCTGGCACAAATCATTGCGGCATGCCGGAGCTTTCTCCTCATAGGGTCGCTACCTTCCTGGCCATGGCGGCAGTGCTGCTGCTGGTCGGGTGGAACTCCTTGAAGTCCGAAGGCACGGATGCCCGCAGCACAGGGGTGAATGGCTCACTGTCGTCAGGGGCATCTGTCGCGGAAGCCGGAGCCGGGGGGCGAGTGAAGGTTCCGGAAACCTCAGCGGACGATCAGCCGGGTCTCCAGGTCGGGTCCGGCAGTCGCCGCATCGTGGTTGACGTCTCCGGAGAGGTGAAGCGGCCGGGGGTTTACGGCTTCCTGCACGGTCAGCGGGTGATCGATGCGGTTCGACGGGCTGGCGGGCCTACACAGGATGCCTACCCTTCCGGGATAAACCGGGCGGCTGTGCTGGCAGACGGCCAGCAGGTGGTTGTGCCGTCCCGCTCGGCAGGTGGGAACCTGAGTGGCCCGGGTGCAACGGGGGGCGGATCCGGGGTGCCGGGTGCCGGGGTAGCGGATGCACCGATAAGCCTGAGTACGGCAACCCAGGCTCAGCTGGAGGAGATAGAAGGCATCGGTCCTGTGACCGCCCTGAGCATCCTCGAGTTCCGTGACAGTCAGGGTGGGGTCTCCTCGATCGAAGAGCTTGATCAGGTGACCGGCATCGGACCGGTGACGATGGAGGCGCTCAGGTCACGCCTCCAGCCCTGAGCCTCATGTGGGCTGCCTCTGGCGGGGCCTTGAGGTCGGCAGCCCGGTCCCTCGCAGTGGGTGGCTGGCGGCTGGCCGTGGTCTCCGGCCTCGCTGGCGGGCTGGCACTCTCGCCGCTGGTTGAAGTCGGGCCGGGTCCGGCTCGGCCCGTCATGCTGCTTGCCTGTCTGCTCGTCCTGACAGTGCTGAGGCCCCGTTTCGACCCGGCCGCAGCAGCCATGGTCGTATCCGCGGCGCTGCTGTGCGGTCTGGCTCTCGGCAACGCTCGCCTGGCCTCGATCGAGGGGGAATCTCTCCGACTTGACCCTGGGACCAAGGTTTCCATCAACGGGTATGCCGAAACCCCACCACGTTTCTCAAAAGGAGTCTCCCGGTTCACCTTCGATTCCAGTCAGGGACGGGTAGTCGTCGAAGCATCCCGGTTGCCGGACGGGATCCGGACCGGAAGTGGTCTGACCGTATCCGGCACGGTGCAACTGCCGCCGGACTGGTACCGCCCCAATCTCGAGCGCCAGGGAATCGGGATGATGCTCTACGCCGAAGAGGTGGCAGGGAGCGGGGAGGCGAGGGGTGGACCCGCCGGGATGATCGACCGGCTGCGGAACCGGGCCGAAAGCTCGCTCTCCCGCGCTATGCCGGATCGGGAGGCAGCGCTCGCCCGTGGCTTCGTTCTCGGTCAGGATCAGGAGATTGATCCGGTCACCGTCTCCGACTTTCAGGACTCGGGTCTTGCCCACCTCCTGGCCGTCAGCGGTCAGAACGTAATCCTGCTCTCGCTGCTGGGGATCGCATTGATGGCCCTGGCCGGCGTCGGGTATCGCGCCCGACTGGTGGTGCTGGCCGGTTTGATCCTGCTCTATGTACCTCTGGCTGGCGGTGGCCCGTCCATCCAGCGGGCAGGCGTGATGGGGCTGGCCGGTCTCGCCGCACTGGCTGCCAGCCGACCTGCTTCGAGGATCTTCGTGCTGGCGCTGGCAGCGGCCGTGACCCTGCTGATCAACCCGCTCTCGGTTGCTGACGTGGGCTGGCAACTCAGCTTCAGCGCGGTTATCGGGATCGCCCTGCTTGCTGGCCCGGTCAGACGGAGACTGCTGGGTCTGGTTCCCGAAGGCAAGCGGTCGGCGGATGGCGGGGGCACCGGCCTGCGTGCCCTGGTGGCGGATGGCATGGCCGTGACAGTCGCGGCGAGCGTGGTCACCGCACCGCTCATGGCGTTTCATTTCGAACGGATTCCGGCAGCCACCGTGTTTGCCAACCTGGCCGCACTTCCAGCGGTCGCCCCGTCGATGTGGCTCGGTATGGCTTCGGCTGCTCTCGGGCTGGTCTGGTCGGGCCTTTCGGTGCCGTTCAACTTGCTCAACTCGGTACTGCTCGCCTACATCGCCCAGGTGGCGAGCTGGTTTGGCAGGCCGTCCTGGTCCGTTCTCGAGGTTGGCATCGGCTCGGTCCCTCTGCTGATCCTCGTCTATTGCGGATTGGGGATCCTGGCCGGGGCCGGTCTGTGGCTGAGCCGCAGGTTCATTGCCGAGGCCGGGCAGCCGCTGCCACCGGGCGAAGGAAGGCGGCGGTCCCTGAAAGCTGCTGCAGCCGGTTTTGCCCTGGTGATGGCGATCATTGTCCTGCTGCCGGGAAGCGGACGGCGGAACCTGGATCCACCT
>CAIZLN010000086.1 GCA_903933815.1 uncultured Solirubrobacterales bacterium | reverse complement strand
TCGTGCCCGCCGAGGAGACCGTCCTGCTCGAAGAGGACGACTTCGGCCTCGACGGCGACAGCAACGGTTCCAACGGCGACAGTGCCGACAGCTTCGGCGAAGGCTTCGCCCAGGAACTCGAGGGCATCACTCGAGACATCGAAGGCGCCGAGTAGCCGGACCCGCCTCGGGCGGATCTACGGATTCACGAGAATGGCCCGCCACAGTGCGGGCCATTTCCCTTTGTCCGGTGGATAACCGGGAATCAGAGAGAAGGCCCTGGGGTCGGCCGGCTGCTGGCCTCCGTAAACTCTGGCGGGTGAAGAACGATGCCCGTGTCTGCGTCATCGGGGCCGGTTCATCCGGCATAACCGCCTGCCAGAACCTGGCCGAACGAGACATTGACTTCGACTGCTTCGAGAAGAGCTCGACCGTCGGCGGCAACTGGCGCTACGAAAACGACAACGGAATGTCGGCCGCGTACCGCTCGCTCCACATCAACACTTCCCGCCAGATGATGGAGTACCGCGCATTCCCGATGCCCGTGGACTACCCCGACTACCCGAGCCACTTCCAGATCGCCAGCTACTTCGACGACTATGTCAACCACTTCGGGCTTCGGGGGCGGATCCGCTTCCAAACTGAGGTCGTGCACGCCGACCCGACCGAAGACGGGCTGTGGGAGGTCACCGTGCGACACGTTGACGGGTCGGAGGAGACGATCGACTACACCGACCTGATCGTCTGCAACGGTCACCACTGGGATGCCCGCTGGCCAGAGCCGGCCTTTCCCGGCTCGGATGATTTCACCGGCGTCCAGATGCACGCGCACGACTACCGGACCCCGGAAATCTTCGAGGGCAAGCGCGTACTCGTGCTCGGCATCGGCAACTCTGCGACCGACATCTCGGTCGAAGCCTCTCGGGTTTCCGGCAGGACCTTCCTGGCGATGAGACGCGGTGCCTGGATCGTGCCCAAGTACCTGGGCGGCAGGCCAACTGACCTCGCCACCAGTGGCTTCTTCGCCCGGGCACCGCTCGCCCTCCAGAGCGCCGCCATGCGTCTCATGTTGAGGCTCTCGGTCGGCAAGCTGGACGATTACGGTCTGCCCAGGCCCGACCACCAGCCACTTCACGCCCACCCCACCGTCTCGGGGGAGCTGATCGGGAAGCTCGGTCACGGTGACATCACCGTCAAGCCGAATATCGAGCGTTTCGAGGGAGATGAGGTCGTTTTCGAAGATGGAAGCCGGGAGCAGATTGACGTCGTCATCTACTGCACGGGTTATCGGATCACTTTTCCGTTCTTCGACGACTCGGTAGTTGAAGTTCAGGACAACCGGATCGGTCTCTACCGCCGGGTAGCCTCAATCGAGCACCCGAGCCTCTACTTCATAGGGCTGATCCAGCCCCTCGGGGCGATCATGCCACTGGCCGAGGCCCAGTCGGCCTGGGTCGCAGACCTGATTTCAGGCGAAGGCGAGCTACCCGGGCGGGCCGAGATGGCCCGCGACGTGGCTGCCGAACAGACCGCCATGGATCGGCGCTACATCAACTCGAAGCGCCACACGGTGCAGGTCGACTTTGACCGCTACTTGCGTTCGGTCTGGCGCGAGCGGGAAGAGTCTCGCAGGAGGGTCTCCCGCGAGCGGGTCCTGTCCGCCTGACGCCGGCGTCCCTCGTGAGGTGCCCGCGGAAGGGTGTGCAGATCCGGCCCGCCGGGTCCACGGCGGGGCCCGAACGGGAATCTGGGTCGATTGCGCCGCCGACCGTATTCGCCGCCCCCATCGTCGCCTGTCTCCACCTCAGGAACCGGATGGCACGCCCACCACACGAGGTAGATCATCGCCAGGACCGGAACCTTCAGCA
The DNA here is from genome assembly GCA_903933815.1 of uncultured Solirubrobacterales bacterium. Lineage (GTDB taxonomy): Bacteria > Actinomycetota > Thermoleophilia > Solirubrobacterales > 70-9 > 67-14. The sequence goes on along the minus strand of CAIZLN010000086.1, from coordinate 5,431 downwards.
CGACCAGCAGGAAGAAAATGGGCCAGTACTGATGCATGCGGGCATTCTAGACAGCCGGCAGGTCCGGCGCCAGGATCAGAGCGAATGGCCGAGTCCGGCATTCGGCTGTGGTCTACCGGGCCCTGATGCCATCGAGACCGAGCGCCCATGCCTCAAGGACCGCCACATGACCCTCTTCGATCCCGATTTCCGGTTCAGTCGGTGCGAGCAGCGTCGGTGACCCACCCGCTTCACGTTGTTCGGCCCAGGCAAAACAGCTGTCGTCGAGCGAGTCGTCGATCCAGGCGATCGCCCGACCATCAGCGAACCGGTCGAGTGCTTCGAGCTTCCAGTGTCCGGCCACCGAGCCCGTCGCCGCACCGCCTCGACCGTCCCGGCCCCCCGGATTCCGGTGGGTTGCCGCTTCCCCGTCAGCTGTTTCGGTCCTCTGACCGAGCGAGTGCACGTCAAACTCAATCACCGGCAGCGGCCCGACCCCGATCACCTGTGGCAAGCGATCGTTGGCCCGCTCCTGCCAACCGGTCGCCCAGACCAGCTCGAAGCACGCCGCCAGCCTGCCCAGCCGCTCGCCCGCAGCCAGCGAAATGCAGTGCGGGGTGCCGTCGATCAGATGCCAGGCGACGGTGGAAGGCGGGGGAGGGACGTCGAAGCCGAACAGGCTGATCACGCCATCGACGTCGACAGCAAGGATCGGCGGCCGGTTCACGCAACCATGCTAGATGACGCGACCCCGGTCGGATCTGTAGTATCCCCCGCCGTGCCTAATACAAATCAACTCGTGCGCAAGGGCCGTAAGCGGCCCAAGAAAAAGGTGGCTACTCCGGGCCTGAAGTCCGGCCACGGCAACAAGAAGAAAGTCGCCGCTCCCCAGCGTCGCGGCGTCTGCACCCGTGTCGCCACCGTAACCCCCAAGAAGCCGAACTCGGCTCTTCGGAAGATTGCCCGAGTCCGTCTCGCCCACGGCATGGAAGTTACCGCCTACATCCCGGGCGAAGGCCACAACCTTCAGGAGCACTCCGTCGTCCTCATCAGAGGCGGCCGGGTGAAGGACCTGCCGGGCGTCCGTTACAAGGTCGTCCGCGGCACCCTCGACGCCGCCGGCGTCTCGGACCGCAAGCAGGCCCGCTCCCTTTACGGCGTCAAGGCAAGCTGATGGCCCGCCGATCTGCCGCTTCGATTCGGCCCCTTGAGGCCGATACCAAGTACCGCAGCCGTCTGGTCCAGCAGGTGACCAACAAGGTAATGCGTCACGGCAAGAAGTCCACAGCCGAACAGATCACTTACGACGCGCTCGCTCTCGTCGCCGAGCGCTCCGGCGAAGATCCCGTCGAGACCCTCGAAGAGGCGATCAAGCAGTTGACCCCGGCCCTCGAGGTCCGCTCCCGCCGCGTCGGTGGAGCCACCTACCAGGTCCCGGTCGAGGTTCCCTCCCGCCGGGCCCGCACACTCGCCGTCCGCTGGCTGGTCGACTTTGCCCGCAGCCGCAACGAGTACTCGATGTCGGAGCGTCTCGCCAACGAGATCATGGACGCGACCAAGCAGCAGGGCAACGCTTACAAGCGTAAGGACGACATTTTCCGGATGGCACAGGCCAACAAGGCATTCGCCCACTACCGCTGGTAGATGTGGATGCCGCCTCGCGGCTGACGCTGTGATCTTCGAAAGGGCGCCCGCCGGGCGCCCTTTCCATTGCAGGGCTGGTTGGCGAGCGGCGCCCAGGCGCCACCCTTAGGCGGGGGAACGGCCGGGTCTCGCTGACTGGTGCCGGGACGCTCGAAGGTCGCTTCGCTCCCTTCTCGGGCTGGTTGCCTGGACTCGCCACCAGATCTCGTCGTCGAGATCCGGATTACCTGCGTATATGACAGGAAATCTGCATCTCGACGCCAGCGTCATCGGGCCGCCTTGAGCGGCTGGGGTCCGAAGGCGACTCCGTCTCCTGTAATCGAAAAGATTGAGCCGATGGTGATCGTTTCGCCCTTCCACTTTTCGTCGTCGTCACCGAAACAGCCGGCGGCCAGCAGCGCGGTCGCTGCCAGGCATGAGGCGAGAATGGCCGTGAGGCCGCGCTGCAGGCGGTCCGGCCGACCCGGACGGCCGGCGTGACGGGAATCGGGGCGACTGGAGCGGGAACGGACAGTGGAGGGGATCAACGTTTCGGGCCCTCTCCGGGATATCGGATCAGGGCGGTGACTAGCGCTGCTTCGAGGTGCTCTCGGCCCGCTTCTTCGGGGCTTGACCGACCTTGGGGCCGATGGCTCTGAGCTGGGATTCGTCGAGACGGGCAAGGGCGGCTCCTCCCAGAATCAGGACTATGCCCCCGACCAGTTCCATCCAGAGGCCTGCCGATGCTTTGCCGGTGGCGTCGAGGTTGCCTGCTCCCGGAGTGTTGAAGAGGCCAGTGTTGCCGACATCGGGGAGGTCGAGGAACAGAAAGACGATCACGGTGCCGATCCCCATGGCGATCACCACTGCTACTGCGGCCCGGGAGCCGACCGCGATGGCGAAGACGAGGGCCAGGGCTGCGACCAGAGCGAACAGGGCGGCGATGAAGCCGTGGGTTTCGAAAAGGGTCACGTTGGCGATCACCGAGTCGGTTTCGTCCACCAGGGTGTAGCCGGTGACCATCTGCGAGAGCAGCACGATCAGGGCACCGAGCAGCACCGTTACCGCGGTCAGCCTGGAGGTGTCCGCGGAAGCTTTCTTCAGTTCCTCCTGCCGCTCACCGTTCGCTGTCTCCCGGTGCTCACCAGACCGCTTCATGACATTCCTCCTGCGTCAAGCGGTCTCGAGCCGCCTCGTCGACTACCGCTCTCACGACGGCTGCCATCGGGCCGGCCTCCCCGCCGTCGGCGATCGCGGTCTGAGCCGTTGCCCCGTTCCGGGCTGCCGGTTCCAACGCGGGAGCGGCTGCTCTGCCCGGAGAGGACCAGCAGCCCGAGGCCGCCGATGGCAAGCACAAGGCCAGCGGCCAGTTGGGCCCAGAACCCCGGAAGGAGGACGGCGGCGACGCCCGAGTAGCTGATCTCGGCGACCGCGACATCAAGACCTTTCGGCAGGTCGACCAGCAGGGTCACAGCGATCGTGGCGACGCCCGCCAGAGCTGTCAGGCCAAACAATGTCCGGCGACCCGACACGACTGCGCTGATCAGACCGCCCAGAGCCAGCGCTCCGACAGCCAGAAGCAGAAACGAGTGGGCATCGATCGGGGTCAGGACATCTATCCGCGGGGCGCGGGTGATGTCCTGGATCGGGTTGTAGTCCGCCTGGCCGACCTCGGTCGCCCGAAAGTCAAGGAATTGGGAGGCGATCAGGGTCGCGATTCCGGCACCGGCGACGACGATCAGGGCGCGGCGGGGTGTCAGCAGGCGGTCAAGCGCTGTGAGCGCCTCGCCAAGACGGGAGGCGGCCTTGGAAAGCAGTCGGCTGAAGCCTGCGAGGACGGTGCCTGCTGCCGAGAGAAGTCCCAGCAGGCCGGCGGCCAGCCAGCGCACGGCGGGCCCCATACTTTCGAGGCCCGTGAGGATCAAGGCCCACAGAAAGCCTGCGGTGCGTCGCAGTTCATTCAGGGTCGCCCGGATTCCCCTGGAAAGCGGGTTGCCTGTAGCTGTGCCGCCGCGAGAGCCTGTGCCGGTGTTTTTGCTTTCGGCCCGGGATGAACTCCGGCTTCCGGGGCGGCCTCCCCGCCGGCGCTGCTCACGGGCCTCTTTCCGCTGCCTCTCGGTCAGTCGGGCTGGTGGGTCGGAAAGCCGTTTGGCCCGCTGCTCGGCCGAGAGCCTCCTGTCAGGACGCTCGTCCTCTGAATCGGACTTCGGTTTTTCCGGACTCATGCTCTGGCCCCTCCCGTGGAGCAACTCTGGACTTACCAGCCTAAAGAAGGGTGTCCTCGAGCGGCGCTAGCCGAAGTAAGCGTCGTTCGTGCCGCGGTAAGCAGCGACGATCTCATCATCTGGAACCGGTTCCTCTCGGCGACGACCCAGGAAGGCGGTACCCGAAGCGGCATCCCACGAACCCGGTCTCCGGATGAGCCAGCGGTCACAAAGCAGGAGGGGCAAGGTCACCACCCGCCCCAACCGGCTCAGCCATCTCGACAACCTGCCCTTCCGGGACGGGAGCGACTCCAGAAACCAGACGAACGACCAGGAAAGAGCCATCCCCGGGCCGGCCACGACCGACATCGAAATCTCATCGAAGAACCGGTAGAGCCTGCGATGGCCCGAGGGGGTCCATCTGGTGAAGTCGTGCCGGCCGAAGTGGACCTGCTGGATGAAGGGAACCTCGGAGTAGACGAGGCCACCAGGTCTCAGGACACGGTGCATCTCGGCAACGACTCTCTCAGGGTCAACCACGTGCTCGAGTACCCACTGACTGACCACCGAGTCGACCGTCCCGTCGGCGAGGGGGATGTCATGGCCATCGCAGATCACCGAGATGCCGGGGCCGGGTACGACATCGGTGGCGATGAGGTCGATCCGGGGGTCGGCTTCCAGAGCCGCCACTTCAGGGGAATTGCCCCCGGCACCAATGACAAGAACGCGGGCCGCCTCCTGTTCGGAAGCCTCCAGAACCTCAATCATCCGGGCGACATTGACATCACAGTGATGCATCCGGTAGCCACTCAGCAGCCAGCCGAGACGGCCACCCGGTCGGTTGACCCGCTTCTCATGGCCTGAGTCCTCGTTGCTTTCAGGTGGCACGGCGACCGACTTTGAGAAGTCGATCAGCACAGGGGCTCCGTTGATGATCGGGTACGAGTTTGAGCCGTCCTCGGAGAGCAGCAGCCCCCCGGACTCGTCCAGCCGAAGGGGCGTGCCGTCCGTCGGGCACCTCAGATACGGCAGCAGGTCGATCCGTATCTGTTCTCGGTCGCTTCCTTCCATGGTCCCGGCGAGCATATTCCTCCCGTGCATTTCCGGCCAGCCAGAGTCCCGGTTTCCTCTGCTATATTCGCGTTTGCCCGGGTTCGCCCCGCATGCTGCGGGGCTTTTTGTTGCCCCGGGTCAGATTTTCCGGCCGGTTTTCGGCCTTGACCTTCGAAGAACGAGAGATACGGACAGAGAAAATGGCGCGCGAATTCCCACTCGACAAGACCCGAAACATCGGGATCATGGCTCACATCGACGCCGGCAAGACGACGACGACCGAGCGGATCCTCTACTACACGGGTCGCACCCACAAGATCGGCGAGGTGCATGAGGGGGCCGCGACGATGGACTGGATGGAGCAGGAGCAGGAGCGCGGGATCACCATCACCTCCGCCGCTACCGCCTGTGAGTGGCTGGGTCACCGCATCAACATCATCGACACCCCCGGTCACGTCGATTTCACGGTCGAGGTCGAGCGTTCGCTCTGGGTCCTCGACGGAGCCGTGGCCGTGTTCGACTCCGTGGCCGGCGTCGAGCCGCAGTCCGAGACGGTCTGGCGCCAGGCCGCC
>CAIZLN010000085.1 GCA_903933815.1 uncultured Solirubrobacterales bacterium | reverse complement strand
GTATCCGAGAAAGAAGCGGATCGCCTGGAGGTCAACCGTCGCACGTGACATGAGCTGGCCGGTCTGCTGATTGTCAAAGAACCCCAGCTCGAGGCGCTGCAGATGGGCATAGAGCTTCTGGCGCAGATCGAACTCCACCGCAAGCGAAACCTTTCCGGCGATGATCCGGCGCACCATGGTCAGGCCGAGTCGAAGGACCGCTGCTCCAAGAATCAGCCCGACGAGGGGCAGGAGCGCCTCCCCGTCACCTGACTCGATCGCATCCACCGCCATACCGATAAGCAGCGGGATCAGTACCGTCATGCCCATCGCCAACCAGGCGAACACAAGCGAGCCCCAGAGCGCCCGGCGGTGGGGCCTCAGGAAACCGAGCAGTCTGCGGAACGTGGACACCTCATTACTATACAAAGTGAAGTGAAGTTCTCTTGCTGACTGAATCCGTCAATCTCCTGATCTGTCCTCACTGTGGAGGCGACCTCCGGCAGAACGGAGCGTCCCTGATCTGCAGCGGTGGCCACACCGCAAATATTGCCCGTCAGGGTTACGTGAGTCTGCTCGGGAAGCATGGGGGCACACACACGGCCGACACCTCCGAGATGATCGCAGCACGTGAGCGCATCATCGGAGAGGGGCTGTTTGAGCCAGTGGCCGGGGCAATCGAGGTCGCGGTTTCGGATCCGCGACTTGAAGGCGTGGAAGGAGCTGTCGTCGACCTCGGCTCAGGCCCGGGTCACTACCTCGAGCGGGCGCTGGAGGGCGCGCCAAACCGGATCGGTATTGCGGTCGATAATTCGAAGTTCGCCGCCCGCCGTGCGGCGCGCTGCCATCCGCGAGCCAGTGCGGTGGTTGCTGATGTCTGGGACGAGATCCCGCTCCGTTCCGGTTCGGCAGCGGTGGTTCTGAATGTGTTCGCTCCGCGAAACGGTGAAGAGATTCTGCGTGTGCTCGCCCCTGGGGGGCATCTGGTCACAGTCACTCCCGGTCCCTCTCATCTGAAGGAGTTGATCGAGCCGTTTTCGATGATCTCCGTGGATGCCGACAAGGAGGACCGGCTCCGCGAGACTCTGGGTCCGTTGGCCGATGGCCTGGAGGATTCGAAGGTTGACTGGACTCTGAATCTGAGCCGGGCAGAGGTCGCCGATCTGATTGCGATGGGCCCCAGCGCCGGCCGGCTGGAGGCTGGAAGTCTTGAGACCGCATTGGACCAGCTGGAGTATCCGCATCCGGTCACGGGTTCAGTGACTGTTTCAGTCGCCGAGAAACCCCACACTTCCGGTCCGACCCCTTCCTGAACGCCGGGGTGTACCGGAACCGACGCCCGGTCTCGTCCGTCCGGATTGCCCCCGGACCGTCCCGCCGTCGGCTACCGGATCACGAGAAAGATCCAGATGGCAGCGGCCGCAATCGAGATGCCGATGATCCGGTTTCCGAATGGACTGCCTTCATGCCGCAGGTAGACACCGAATGCGAGCCCCACGAAAGGGACCAGCACCGCCAGCAGCAGTCCGGCGTACTCGTTCGAACTGATCGAGGTGCCGTCGAGGTTCTTGTCACTGTCCCTTCTTGCCAAGGGGCCAGCATAATGAGGGGTAGCCTCGTGGGTATCGCGGGGCAGGAAGAGGATCGACGATGAGGGCGGAGGACCAGTGACAGATCGCAAACAAGCCAGCGAGTTCACTCTTGCTGCCAACCGTGAGGTTTTCGACTCACTTCCTTTCGAGGACGAACGGGACTTCGAAGAGGCCAGCCGGGGTTTCATCGCTCCCCTGCCTGACGGCCATGTACTCAAGCCGAACGGGGACTTCGTTTTTGATCCGTCCCGTCTGGACTTCGCAAAGGGACGCGAACAGGCGCCTGACACCGTGAACCCGAGTCTCTGGCGTCAGGTGAGGCTGATCGCTGAAGGGGGCCTCTTCAAGGTTTGTGACCGCATTTACCAGGTGCGCGGATATGACATCTCGAATCTGACCGTGATCGAAGGTGATTCCGGAGTCATCGTGGTTGATCCGCTGATCTCCGCCGAGACTGCCAGAGCCGCTCTGGACCTCTACTTCGAACACCGCCCGGAACGACCGGTAGTAGCCGTTATTCATTCCCACAGCCATGTTGACCACTACGGAGGTGTTCGCGGGGTAGTGGATGAGGCTGATGTGATTTCCGGCAAGGTCAAGGTGATCGCCCCGGAGGGCTTCCTCGAGGCGGCAGTTTCGGAAAACGTGATGGCCGGAACGGCAATGACCAGACGGGCGATGTACCAGTTCGGGGCACTGCTGGCACCGGACGATCAGGGCACTGTCGGTACCGGTCTTGGAACCGGAGTTTCCCTCGGCACGGTAACCCTGATTCAGCCGACGGATGAGATCACAGAGGACGGCCAGCGCATGGTCATCGACGGCCTGACATTCGAGTTCATGCCGACCCCCGACACGGAGGCCCCGGCCGAGATGCACTGGTACATCGAGGAACTCAAGGCGCTGACCGCTGCCGAGAACTGCGTCCACACGATGCACAACACCTATCCGATACGCGGGGCTCAGGTGCGGGACCCGCAGGCCTGGTCGATGTATCTGAATGAAACGATCGAGCGCTGGGGCGGCCAGGCCGAAGTCATGTACGGAATGCACCACTGGCCTTCCTGGGGCAGGGAGCGCATCGTGGAGATGCTGAGCAAGGGCCGCGACGCCTATCGCTACATCAATGACCAGACTCTGCGGCTGGCCAACCACGGCCAGACCCCGATCGAGATCGCCGAAGAGATCCGGCTGCCGGAATCACTGGCTCGTCACTGGGCGATCAGGGACTACTACGGAACAATCAGCCACAACGTCAAGGCGACCTACACCCGCTACCTGGGCTGGTACGACGGCAACCCCGCAAATCTGCAGCCGCTGCCACCGGTCGAGTCAGCGGTGAAATACCTGGAGTTCATGGGTGGGGCGGAGGCGGTTACCAAGCGCGCCCGAGCCTGTCTGGATGCCGGGGAGTACCGCTGGGTGGCCGAGGTCATGAAACATGTCGTCTTTGCCGATCCTTCTGATCAGGCGGCCCGGGAGTTGGCCGCTGATGCGATGGAGCAGCTCGCGTACCAGGCAGAATCTTCAACCTGGCGAAACGCCTATCTGACCGGCGCTCAGGAGCTGCGCTTCGGCTCCCCTGTGCTGCCCGACATGGTGGACACCGCCAGCCCCGAGACCATCCACGCCCTCACCCTCGGGATGATTTTCAACTACCTGGCCGTGAGGCTCAACGGTCCTGATGCAGCCGGTCGTGAGCTCACCATCAACTTCGTATTCCCCGACACCAACCAGACAGCCTGGCTTCGACTGGAGAACGGGGCGCTCAGCCACTCGGTGGAGCGCACGGCCCGGGACCCCGACGCAACCGTGACGCTTGACCGCGAGACGCTCAACCGGATTGTCTCCGGGCAGCTGGATCCCGAGGCGGCGATCGCATCGGGTGAGGTGGACGCGAAGCCGGATGCCTCGCCGCTGATCGAGATCATCAGTCTGCTGGACACCTTCAGTCCCTGGTTTGCCGTGATTGAGCCGTAACTCTCTTCTCTCGCGCCAGGAGAGAAGTCTGAATCGAACCCGCGGTGGCGTTATGCTTGTGAGGTGAGCTGGAGTTCGGAAAGCCAGGAAGGCGGCTTTGCCCTGAAGAGGGCCTGGCAACTCATGGCGTCGGGCCTTGCCTTGCTTTTTCTCCTGGCCCTCGTGATCAACCTGATCAGGGGTGGCTCGGATCAGTCGGACCCTCTCGCAGCAAAGATCCTGTTCTCGATGCTCGGCCTGCTGAGTGCAGGACTCCTGGCAGCCGGAGGCTTGACGGCGTGGAAAGGGTTGTCCTCCAGACCACTTGAATCGATCACGGGGCGTCGATCCTTTGCTCTTGCCCGCGTGGCAATTGTCCTCCTTCCGGTTATCGTCTTCACTCTGGGACTGCTTGCCGCCCTTGATGCCTACGGGGGAGACTCAGAGCCGTTTCTCGCGGTCTGGCTCCTGGTGGCCATCGCGGCGTCCATTCTCGGAGGAGTCGCGCCCGAGCCGGGGCGCCGTGGGCTGCTGGTGATTCCTCTGATGCTTGGCGTGGCTGCCGTCGTCCTGCTTCTCTCGGAGATTCTCGGGATCAGCTGAGGGTTGCGGTCTGTGGGTTCCCGGGAGGTCCGGATGGCCTCAGTCCGCAGTCTGCGGGGAAGCAGCCCTGGCCTGGTCGTGCTCGGCCTTGGTGAGCGCGTCAGGATCGTAGGCGGGTGCCTTGGTGTCAGGGATTTCGAAGTAGGGGACATCGACTCCATCGAAAAAGCCCCACCCGCCTTTGTCTTCTACCCAGATACGGACGCGATTCAGGTCGAGGCCGCTGGCCTCGACGTCCGAGCAAAGCAGGGTCACATCTCCCGGGGTGGTGGGTTCAGCCGGTTTGACCGCCTTCAGCCATCCCTCGAGCTCGTCGTCGCCCATGGGGGTCATGCTCGCCCGCTGCCGTTCATGATCGTCACCCCCTCAGGCTAGCGTTGATCCTTTGTGCCCGGGACTCCTGAGTCCCGGGTATCCGCAGGCATTTCGATCAGGCGGCCTGATCCGCCCGACTCGATGACGCCCAACCGACCCATCGGACTATTGTGGCCGCATGGAGAAAAGGCCGGAAACACAGGAAGAGATTCAGGAAGAGATGCGCGAGCTCGGCATCGACAACAACGCCACTGGCAAGCCCGACGTGATGATGTCGGGGACCTTTGTCCGGGTTGTCGCGGCAGTGCTGGTGGTGCTCATGTTCGCCGGGCTGATGCTGCTCGTCTTCTGAGCCTGCTGATGGTGCGCCGGACATCCGCCCGGCGCACCTGTCGTCACGTTTGAACTACGGACGGGTCAGCTCGAAGGCCATCTCCTCGAACACCTCGACGTAGCGGTCAACCGCCTCATCGGTGTGGGTGACCGAAAGCGTCCATTCCTCTTCCCGGCCCGGGGTCATGAAGATGCCACGATTCATGTTGAACAACCAGGCAAGCTCGCTCAGCTCAGCGTCCTGGTTGGCCTTGAAGCTCTCGTAGTCGTTTACGTGGGTCGGCGAGAAGGTGACGCAACCCTTTGACCCGATGCCGACGGTGTAGCCGGGCAGGTTGTGCTTCTCGACGACTTCGTCGCATCCGGCAAGAATCCGGTCGTTCAGGCGGTCGAGCTTCACGTAGGCCTCAGGCGTCATCACCTGTTCCAGATTTGCCCGGGCTGCAGCCATGCAGAGCGGGTTGCCGTTGTAGGTGCCCACCTGGTAGACCGAGCCGTCTTCGACGCAGGCCATTACCTCTTCGCTGCCACCGATCGCTCCGACCGGGAATCCTCCGCCGAGGGCCTTTGCGAGCGTGACCATGTCCGGCACGACGCCGAACTTTTCGACCGCTCCACCGGGGGCGATGGTGATGCCCGTCTTGACCTCGTCAAAGATCAGGACCACGCCGTGTCGGGCGGTGATTTCACGGACCTCTTCGAGGTAACCGTCCTCGGGCAGGATCACCCCGAGGTTCATCATCGCAGCCTCCATGATTACGCAGGCCGGAAGCCGCCCCGCTTCCTTCATCTTCAGGATGCGCCGCTCCATGGCTCCGGCATCGTTGAACGGGACCGCTACGACCTGGTCGACGGTGGCCTGGGGAATTCCAGCTCCGTATGGCAGGGAGGCGAGGTTCTCGTGGTCGCCGATCTGGTCATATTCAACGCCGATTGAGACCATCACCGTGTCGTGGTGTCCGTGATAGGAGCCAAAGATCTTCATGACGTCGTCGCGGCCGGTGTGGGCGCGCGCGATCCGGATAGCGTCCATCGTTGACTCGGAACCGGAGTTCGTGTACCTCCACTTCGGCATTCCCCAGCGGGCTGCGAGGTCGTTGCCGACTGCGATGGCATCCTCGGTCGGTGCGGCGAAGTGGGTCCCCTTCTCGTATCGCGCCTGGACGGCTTCACCG
>CAIZLN010000084.1 GCA_903933815.1 uncultured Solirubrobacterales bacterium | reverse complement strand
TCCAGGCTCTGCGCGTTGCCATCAGGGTCACCGGCTCCTCCGCCGTCACCGGTTCCGAAGTACATCAGCCTGCCCAGAAACTGGATCTGTCCACCGTTGTGATTCGAGTTGCTGCGGTGAGGGATCGTGATGACCCGCCTTCGTGAGCCGGGTCGCGCTACGAGCGGGGTGCTCCGCCGGAACTCGTCCACATTTATGTCTCCGGTGCTGTCGGTGTAGTAGACGTAGAAAAGTCCCGATCTGCGGTAATCCGGCGGAAAGCCGATCGAGAGAAGTCCCTGCTCCCCTCCAGACTGGACAATCCGCCTGATATCGAGGAAGGGACTCGGCAGCTTTCTGCCTCGCCGCATTACCCGGACCACGCCCTCCTGTTCGACTACGAACATCAATCGGGGGTAGCCCGGAGCGGACTTGACTTCAACCGGCCGGTCGAAGTTTGCGACTGTCGTCAGTCTCAGCTGTCCGGCACTCGATCGGGCCCCGCTGGTTTTTGCCGTGGGCGTTTCCTGCCCGGCGTCCTGCTGCCCGCCGGGTTTGCCGGCGCAGGCACTAGTGGCGGCAGTCAGGCCCAGAAGCGGCAGCAAACCGGCGAGCAACAAGCAACGTCCTCGCGTGGTCCCGGGTCCCTGCACGGCCAGAAATCCTTCCAGTCAGTTCGCTTCCTTCAGCTTCAGCTGAAGCTGTTCCTGCGCTGTCAATGGTACGACATTGCCCTCCTGGTCCACCTTGGTCAGTACGGCTTTGTCCGTGATCCTGACTGTCAGAAAGCCACCGGGGGTACCTCCTGACGCGTCAATGGCCTTGGTTTCAAGCCCCAGCCCCGCTGAGAGTTGGTAGCCCAGCCGGTAGACGCCTGGCTCGACTGCGGTCACCCTCCAGACCATTTCGGCAGTCTGGCCGGCGGGCAGTTCGCCGAAGTTGAATGTGCGGCGGTTGGCGGTAGCCGCCCCGCCGGATCCGATCGTTCCGGCGAGCTTCGGATAGCCGCTTTCCATTACCCAGACAGGACGTTGCGGCTGGGCAAGCCCGGGCTGCGGGTCACGGGCGGCGAAGGCCAGGGTCGAGGTCCGGCCGGGGAGGTCGATGGTTGCGACCATCCCCGGAATGGTTTCGTCACCGGTGTTCCGGGCGCTGATCACAAGATCGTAGGTGCGGGCGACGAACTGCCTGGGCTCGAACCCGGCATTCACTACCTCCACCGGGTACTCGCCGGGGGCCTCATTGGCGAACTGCCCTTCAGATCCACCGCCACCGCAGCCCGCGAGGGTGAGCGGCACGAAGAGCGCGATCAGGACGAGACCGAACAGGTGCTTCGGATGTCGGCTCTTCTCCCGCAAGGCGGGCTGAACATACCACGCGTGTGGCGACCCTCACAGATGCCGGGTGATCCCCTAGACTGGCTGGCACGGCGGGAAAGGCGTTTGCGCCGATCCGACAACCGCCCGGGAGAGATGGTCAGAGCAGCAGCAAACAGGGCTTTCGAGCCCGCCAAGAGCTTCTTCACCGAAATCGGCGAGATGATGATTCTCACCGGCCGGACGATCGGTTCTGCGGTGCGGGCGCCCTACCCCTACGGAAACGAGTTCATCGGCCAGTTCCTTTTCGCCCTGCAGCTCTGCTGGTTCCCGATGTTGATCTCAACCGTCGCCTTCGGCTTTGGCGCACCCGGCCTGCAGGCCGCCAACTTCCTCTCTTTGTTCGGCGCGCTCGATCGCCTCGGAGGCTTCTTCGTTCTCGCCTCAATCCGGGAGTTCGCGCCGTTTGTGACCGCTGTAGTGGTCGCGGGGGTCGCCGGCACGGCGATCACGGCAGACCTCGGCGCCCGCAAGATTCGCGAAGAGCTCGACGCTCTCCAGGTTCTCGGAGTGGACCCGATCAAGAATCTGGTGGTGCCGCGCTTTCTCGCACTGATGATCCTCACCGGGTTGCTGAACATTTTCGCCCTGCTGTTCGGGATTGCCGGTGGTGTCGGTGCGGAGCTTCTCTATCGCCAGCCCCTCGGTGGTTTCTTCGGAACGCTGTTTTCGAACGCCTCCACGACGGAGTTGTTTTTCTCGATGGCCAAAACCACGCTTTTCGGGGCGATTATTGCGATCGTCTGCTGCTACAAGGGCATGACTGCCACCGGAGGAGCCGCCGGTGTCGGACGCGCGGTCAATGAAGCCGTTGTCATCTCCCTGCTAGGGGTCTTTGCCTTCAATTACGTGTTCACGCAGGCAATGCTCGCCACCAACCCGGAACTGCAGACGATCAAGTAATGGGTGGCGGCTGGCTGACAGTTCCCCGAGACTGGATTGAATCGGTCGGTGAGATATCCCGGTTCTGCGCCATGGTCACGGGGCAGGTCTACTCTGGCCGGGTAGGCAAGTACTTTGGGGAGGCACTGAAGCAGGCGGGGATCCTGATTCTCGGTTCGACTGCGGTTATCTTCGGCCTGGTCTTCACCATCGGCCTGACCTGCGGGATCGAGGGCGCATACTTCAACCGTTCGGTCGGAGCGCCGGCCTATGCCGGCGTGTTCGCAGCATGGTGCGACCTGCGCGAAGCCATTCCTTACGCCTTCGGCTACATGATGTCGGCCAAGGTTGGAACCGGAATCGTTGCCGAGCTCGGCGCGATGCGGATATCCGACGAGATCGATGCTCTTGAGGTGATGGGAGTACCCCCGGTCACCTTCCTGGCCGCCACCCGCCTGCTGGGTGCCTGGATGACACTTCCTTTCATGTACATCGCCGCGATCGGTGTCGGCTACATAGCCTCCTACATCGCCGTGGTGGAGCAGATCGGCGACGTTTCCTCCGGTGGATACCTGCTGATTTTCTGGATGTTCCAGAACCCCCCGGATGTCCTGTTTTCTCTGATCAAGGCGATGACGATGGCTACTGTCATCGTTCTCGTCGGCTGCTACTACGGCTATACGGCTTCGGGTGGACCAGTGGGCGTGGGGACGGCCACGGCCAAATCGATGGTTCTCAACATCATCCTGGTGCACATCATCGGTATGTTGGGAACTCTGGTTTTCTGGGGAGCCAACCCGAGAGCCCCGATTGGAGGATGAGAGCTTGAGCAACGAAAGTTCCAAGGACGAAACAGGCGCCGGTCAGGCTGAGTCCCCTGAAGTCGAGCGCGCGGTCGAAGACCTCGGTCCGGCCTCCGATATCGGACAGGAGATGGAAGCCGGAGACGAAGCTGCCGCTTCGGATGCCTCACCCGCGACTGACCCTGCCGAAGAAGAGGCGGCCCTCGAGGAGAAGTCGGAACCCTGGGTTGTGATCAATCGGGAGCCGGAACCCTCGGGCGGTATCTATGTTGCCGATGACGGAAAAGTACTCGGGCGCGATTTCCTGTTGCCGGGTGTCGGACCCGACGACAGCGACCCTTACCGGTGGCATACCGGAGCGAAGAAGGGGGCTGGCGGACCCGCTGCCATAGAGATCAAGGACCTGGTCAAGCAGTTTGGCCGCACCCGGATCCTCAACGGACTCAACCTTGATCTCCCCGACGACCAGATTTCCATGGTGCTTGGACCGTCCGGGACGGGCAAGAGCGTGTTGATCAAGCACATCGTCGGCCTGCTCTATCCCGACTCGGGTGACGTGCTGGTCAAGGGACAGTCGGTGCCCGCACTCAGCGACGACGACCTGTTCGAGATGCGCAAGAAGTTCGGGCTGCTTTTCCAGGACGGTGCCCTGTTCGGCTCGATGAACATTTACGACAATGTCGCTTTCCCGCTGCGCCAGCACACTGATCGTGGCGAGGAGGAGATCGAACACATCGTCACCCGCCGTCTGCGTGAGGTGGGGCTCGGTGAGGCGCATTACAAGATGCCGAACGAACTCTCGGGAGGCATGCGCAAGCGGGCAGGCTTTGCCCGGGCGCTGGTTCTCGACCCCGAAATCGTGATGTTCGACGAACCCGACTCCGGCCTCGATCCGGTCAGGACTGCCCTGCTCTGCGAGCTTATCCGCGAGGTACACGCCGAGAGCGGCGGTTGCTATCTGGTGATCAGCCACGATCTGGGCACCGCTCGCCGCATCGCCGACTTCATTGCGGTCCTCTGGAAAGGACGTATCGTCGAGAGTGGACCCAAGGACGAGCTTTTCGAGTCCCAGAACGAGTTCGTGCACCAGTTTCTCCGGGCTGACGTGACCGGTCCGCTCGCGATGGATTGAGCCTGGCGGCTCTTTTCGGGGCGGCAGCGGCCGCTGTAGCCCGTCGGCCATGGCCGGTTCTTCTCCTGCTGGCCACACTGGCGGTCGCCTCGGCGGTCGGGCTCTCGGGGATGAAGGTGCAGCCGGTCACCGACGCATTCTTCGACCGTAGTACCGAAGGGTTCCAGGCGACCGAAAGGGCCGAGGAAACCTTCGGCACCGACCCGGTCGTGGTTCTCGCCCGCGGTGATCTGGCCGAAATCGTGGAGGCGGGGAATCTGGAGAGCATGAGCGTTCTGGAGACCTGCCTCGCCGGAGACATCAGCCGTGGCCGCGGCGAGCTGTTCAGGTCCTGCGAGCGGCTTTCGGAACTCCAGCCGGTCAAGGTCCTGACGGGTCCGGCAACCTTTCTCGGCCGGGCCGTGGCTGGCATCAGCGAACTCTACGGAGAGCAGATCGAGCAGCTTGAGAACCTGCCCGACACTCCGGAGGCCCAGGTCGAACGACAGCAGATCATCCTGCTGGCAACCAGGATCATTGCCCGTTACGGGCTGATTTCCCCACCTTCGCTTGACGACCCCGACTTCGTCAACCGGGTTGTATTCGGGCCGGGCGGTGTTCGGAACGGACCAAAACCCCGGCTTTCCTACCTTTTCCCGAACGGAGACTCCGCACAGGTGCTGCTCAGGCTGCGCTCGGACCTGACTGATGCCGAGCGACGTGAGGCCATCGCGCTGATCCGGACCGTGGCCGCGGACGAAGCGACCCAGCTCTCCACGGGCTCCTGGGTCGTCTCAGGTTCGCCCGCGGTCTTTGAGGGGCTTGGTGATTCGATTCAGGTAGGAGTGGTGATTCTCGCAATTGCTGCGCTGATCCTGATGTCGATTGCTCTGACTCTGGTTTTCGGCTCAACCTGGCGCCTGCTGCCGCTGCTGATGGCTTTTGTCGCCGTGCTGATCTCTGCCGGTCTGCTGCGGTTGCTCGGAGGGGAGCTCTCTTTGGCCGCGCTGGGCGCCGCCCCGATTCTGATCGGCCTTTCGGTGGACTACGCCGTGCAGATCCAGGCCCGTTACGACGAGATGGAGGAGGGTGGCGATCCGGCCGATGCTGCGCGGATTGCCGCTCGTCTGGGCCTGCCGATGATCTCGACGGCCTGTCTGGCCACGGCTCTCGGCTTCGCGGCGCTCGGGCTCTCCCGGTTTCCGCTGGTGTCCGAGTTCGGTCTGTTGCTTGGAGCCGGCGTGCTCATCTGTCTGCTTGTGACCTTCCTTTTCGGCTTCGCAGCACTCTCGATCCGCGGGCCGGGCAGGGCCGGAGAGGTTCGTCTCGACCGGTTCAGGTTGATTCGGGTCGTCCGCGACTGGACAAAGTCGGGAATGGCCCTTGCGATACTCGCTCCGGCAAGGGTGCTTGTGCTCAGCATCCTGCTGGCTGCATGTGGCTGGGTGGTCAGCACTCAGGGAACGCCCGCGACCGAGATCAGCCAGCTCCTGCCGAGCAGGAACGCCGCAGTGCAGGATCTGCAGAAGCTGGAGGAGGCGACCGGGGCTTCTGGGGAAATCGATCTGATCGTACGCGCCGACGACGTCACCGATCCGGCAGTTGTCAGCTGGCTGGACCGGGTCCGAACCGAGATAAGTGTTCGCTCGGGTTACCAGCGCGGTAGCGATTTTCGCTGCCAGGGAGCGGATCTCTGCCCCGGACCCTCAATCCCGGACTTTGTTCCCGATGGTGGAGCCGGTCTGACCTCGAAACAGATTCGCGAGGTCCTCCTGACCCTGCCTCCCAGCGAGCGCACCGCGATCATCGCCGGCGGGCTCGAGGGGGGCGGAGTGGCGACCGAGACCAAGATCCCGTTCATCGTGAGATCCGGATCGGTTGACGGCCAGTCCGACGCCATTGACCTGATCCGCAATGTTGTTGATCCTCCGGGCGACGCAGCTGATCCTCCCCCCGGGGTTACCGCAGAGCTGGCCGGGCTGCCCGTCGTCGTGACCGAGTCGGTGGATGCCCTCGCGGCATCGCGCTACCTGCTGATCATCGCGGCACTGCTGGCCGTGGCGTTGGCCCTGCTGGCCATCTACCGCTCACCGTCACGAGTGATCGTGCCGCTGGTGCCGATCATTGTTGCTGGCGGATGGTCATCTCTGGCAGTTGCTTCACTGGATCTGCCACTGAATCCGCTTTCGGCGATCCTCTCGGTCATGGTGATAGCAATCGCCACGGAATTCAGTGTCATCCTCGCAGCGCGTTACTACCAGGATCGGGCGGGCGGTCTTTCGCCTGCGGGGGCCCTGCGTTCGGCCTACGGGCGCACCGGGATGGCAATCGCCGCTTCGGGCATTACCGCGATCGCCGGCTTTGCTGCCCTGGTGACCAGTGATGTCGGGATCCTCAGGGAGTTCGGCCTGATCGCAGTGCTGGATCTCAGCGTGGCGCTGGTCGGCGTGGCTCTTGTCCTGCCTGCAGTACTGACGTGGATGGAGCGGCGATGAAACATCTGCCGTCGATGATCCGGGGATTCGGGGTCATGTGAGCGCTGACGACCGGGACGAAGAGCGTGAACGGGAGATCGACGATCTCCTGAAGGGCAAGGGGGCTCCGCCGGCCGGGAAGGGCTCCGACCGCAGGAGTGGGCTGGAGGATCTCCTCGGGAGTCGCTCCGTCGACCGCCCAGCCGGGAGCAGCACCCCTGCGGGTGCCTCACACAGCTCGCGGTCTGAAGCCCGCAGCGGGGAACGGTCCGACCGTTCCGGTGGCCCGGCCGGTGACGGCCGGACAGAGAGACAGGGTGCGACGGGCTTTCCACCGGAACCGCGCGATAAAGCGAGGCTGCCGTTCAACTACAGCGCCCTGATCGCCATCCTGGTCGCTTTCGTGGCGGTCTTCATCCTGGTCAACGCGCTGCGAAATACAGAGTCCGGCACGGTCGGAATCGGATCCGTCGGGATTGGCGAGAAGGTCGATCCGTTCGCGGTGCCGCTGGCAGTCTCGGACCTCGAGGGCGATGCCAATGTCGATCCTGAGGAAGCATGTCGGGTTGCCGGCGAGGATGTCCTCAGAATTTGCGACTACTTCGACCGGCCGCTTCTGGTCTCGTTCTGGTTTACCGGCGGTGCGTCCGAATGCATCGATCAGCAGAACATCTTTGATCAGGTTGCCGGACGATTCAGAGGGAGGGTGGGTGCGGTTTCAATAAATGTTCGCGACGACCGCGCCAGGGTCCGGGAGCTGGTGGAAGAGAGGGGCTGGAAGGTTTTGGTGGGTCACGACACGGACGGCGCGGTCTCCAACATGTACCGGGTCGGTGGCTGCCCGACCTTCCTCTTCATCAAGGCTGGCGGGGTGCTCGAGCGGGCCGAGATCGGCCGGACCACGGTCGGAGAGCTCAGCTCACAAGTACGCTCTTTCCTCAATGGCCAGTAAGCGAAGGAAGAAAGCGTCAAGAAGAACTCCGGCGGCTGAGCCGGTCTCGGCAGCCGAACCCGCCCCACCACGCACACCCAGGCTCGACGAAGAGCCGCCGAAAGGCCCCTGGGGAGGTTTCCCACTGACCGAGCTGACAGTCCTCGCGGGTCTGATCCTGCTGGTGCTCGGCCTGATCACCGGGAGCATGATTCAGCTGGTGACGGGGCTGCTGCTCGGTTCAGCCGGCGGTCTTGAGCTTTCAATCCGTGAACACTTCACTGGCTACCGATCCCATACAACCCTTCTCTCCGGGGTCGCATTCGTGGTTTCGACCGGTATCGCCTACTTCCTCGTCGGACTGCTCCTGTGGCAGGCTCTCGTAATCGGCCTGCTTCTCATGGGGCTCGCCTTCTGGCAGCTTCAGCGCGTTTTCAGGAACGCCACTGGGGGACTCAGGTACCGGCTGCGTTGATGTGGTGCCTGGCGTGACCGGCCGTTCGGGGCCGCCCCCGAACCTCCGGTTTCAGCGCCCTGATCAGTGGGGGCGAAGCTGGCTGACCAGGAGCATGCGCTGACGCTCTGTCAGAGTCTCGAGCCGCTTGTTCTCGCTCAGACCGACCGAGGCGAGCAGCTTGCGTGTGCGTGTCCTGCCCCATCGGGACTGGCTCCTGAGCAGTTCGGAGAGAGTCATGGTCTCGGACTCCCAGGGGCATTCGGTGATTACCCTGGTCACTGGCACATCGCCACCGGCAATCGAGCGCTTGAGTTCAGCTCTGGCGAGCCGAACCCTGTTGGCTCTCTCCAGGGCCTGCAGGTGCTGAGGCACTGTCTGAGCTGGCACGGACGCGGGCGACGCAGTTGCTTCCAAGGGTCATCCTCCCTAAAGGGTTGACGTGTTTTCTGACTGGCTTGACCGTCCCGGGAGAGGCAGTACCACCCGTTCCGAATCCCTCGTCGCCCGGCAACTCAAACGACCCGGGCGACAGCAGGGAATGTATTGATTTCGCCCGGGAGCGTCAACGCCGACGAAGGCCAAAAGTCGCAAGTAGCAGCAATTTTTTTCGGACTCCCTGGAGGAAGGTCAGACGGTCCTTGGGACGCCGGGTCGCCGACGCCCTGGTCGGGGTCCAGCTGCCGGAAGCGAGCCTGACCTTGCGGCCCGAATCAGTTGGCGTCTGGCGACGGCAGGTCGTCAAACTGGCTGGTGACAGCCTCGATTATTTCGAGAGCCTGATCCAGATGAGCGGTTTCATGGGTGGCCATCAGGCTCGTGCGAAGAAGAGCACCGCCATGCGGCACGGCAGGGTGAATCGCCACGTTGGTGTAGACGCCGGCTTCAAACAGGGCTTTCCAGACAAGGATTGCCTTCCAGTCGTCGCCGATCACTACGGGCACTACCGGGGTGGTCGCCACCTCGCCATCGGGCCCGAGGCCCGGCTCGACCACCTTCAGGCCGAGCGACCTGAGGCCCTCCCGCAGGTATTCGGCATTGCTCAGCAGTCTGGAGTAGAGCGCCGGACCTTCATCCCGGCAGATTCTCACCGCTTCCAGGGCGGCACCAACTGCGGCTGGCACTCCCGAGGCGCTGAAGATGAAGGAGCGTGAGCTGATCTTCAGATATTCGACCAGATCCGAGGATCCGGCAATGAAGCCACCACAGGAGGCCAGGCTCTTTGAGAAGGTGCCCATCCGAAGGTCCACCTGGTCTTCGAGGCCGAACAGCTCAGTCGCCCCGGCACCGCGCTTGCCGAGCACTCCGACTCCGTGGGCTTCATCAACCATGAGTCGTGCGCCATAGGCATGTGCAAGTTCGGTTATCCGTGGCAGGTCGGGCAGGTCGCCTTCCATCGAGTAGACGCCGTCGACCACGACGAGGATGCCCCCGCCGTCGGTCTGGGAGCGCTGGAGCATTCTCTCCAGCTTGTCCATCTGGTTGTGGCGGAACGGCCGCAGCTTCGCCCCGGAGAGCTTGCAGCCGTCGAGGATCGAGGCGTGGTCGCCCGAGTCGGCGATCACGGTATCGCCCGGTCCGAGAATCGCCTGCAGGCAACCGAGATTCGACTGATAGCCGGTGGAGAAGACGATCGTCGCTTCGGTCTCCATCCATTCGGCCAGTTCGGTCTCAAGTTCGACGTGGAGCGGGGTGGTGCCGTTGAGCAGGCGCGATCCGGTTACACCGGTGCCGTACTTGTCGAGCGCCTCGTGTGCGGCCCGGCTGACTCGCTCGTCCCCGGTCAGGCCGAGGTAGTTGTTGGAGCCGAGCATGATTGTCTCCCGACCTTCCATCTCTACTACCGGGCCGGCCTGAGAGGTCAGTAGACGGAAGTAGGGATTCAGATCGGCAGCATTGGCCGCTTCAAGCTGTTCCCGGCGCTCGTGATTGCGGACCTTCTCGAAGAGGTCCACCGGCGCCGCAGTGGTTTCGCTCATGCCCTCAGTTTGGCAAACCAGGCAGGCGGAGCCGGTTCCGGGGGCGGCGCGGGGTGACAGGGGCCGGTCACTAGGATTGCTCGGTCAAGAAGAGGCAACCACTGCTCCCGAACGGAAACACACAGGAAATTGAATAACGGCATAAAGGTGGAAGGGCTGGTTCGCCAGTTCAAAAACGGTCCGCGAGCGGTGGACGGCATCGACCTCGAAGTTGAGCCAGGCGAGATTTTCGGCTTCCTGGGACCAAACGGGGCTGGCAAGTCGACCACTGTGCACATGCTGACGACCTTGCTTCCTCCGACTGACGGTAAGGCCACCGTGGCCGGCTTCGACGTCGCCACCGAAGGATCGAAGGTGCGCGCGGTGATCGGGGCAGCCCTTCAGGAGGCGGCACTTGATCCCCATCTGACGGCTCGCGAACACATGCGTCTGCAGACCGCCCTGCAGGGACTGCCGCATGACCAGCGCCGAAGTCGCGGCGATGAGTTGATCGAGCGGGTCGGCCTGACCGAGGCCGCCGAAAGGCGGGTGGGGGGTTACTCCGGCGGCATGAAGCGACGGCTGGATCTGGCACTGGCTCTGGTCCATAGCCCGAGCGTGCTCTTTCTGGACGAGCCGACGACCGGTCTCGACCCTCAGAGCCGATCATCGCTCTGGGATGAAGTCAGCCGTCTGTCCCGCGATGAGGGAGTGACCGTGTTTCTGACCACCCAGTACCTCGAGGAAGCCGATCAGCTGGCTGACCGGGTGGGCATCATCGATGAAGGAAAAATCGCGGCCGAGGGCACTCCGGCGGAGCTCAAGGCCGAGATCGGCCGGCCCAGCATCGAGGTATCCCCGCGCGATGGTGCCCGCCACTCCGAGGCCCAGGCGATTCTCGCCGGTTTCGGCGAGCCGATGGCGGGCAATCGCGGCACAGTCGAGGTTCGCCTGAACGAGGGCATCGAGGAGCTCGCGGGAATCGTGCGCGCGTTTGATTCCGTCGGTCTTGAGCTGGCGAGCCTTGTGCTGAACGAGCCGACGCTCGATGACGTTTTCCTGGCCAAGACCGGCCGTCATCTCGAGGGTGCCGGCGGCGAAGACACCCTCGAGGAGCCGCTGCCCGCGGGGGCAGGGGCACCAGCTTGAGCACGGCTGTTCTGCCGCTTCAGGTCGGTGCGATGGCCGGTCGCTCGGTCGTCCGCCTGGTCCGCCAGCCGGCGGCGGTCGTGCCGAGTGTGATCTTCCCGCTCTTCCTGCTGGCCGTGAACACCGGCGGGCTGAATACCGCGACCCAGATTCCAGGTTTTCCGACCGACTCCTACATCACCTTTGCACTCGGCTTCACCTTCATTCAGGCTGCAATCTTTTCGACCATGAACGCTGGCCAGGCTCTGGCCCAGGACATCGAGAACGGTTTCTTCAGCCGGCTGGTCCTGACCCCGATGCGCCCGTCCGCCCTGATGGCCGGACAGCTCGCCGGCCTGGTGATGCTCGGCCAGATGCAGGCGCTGCTCTACATCGCCGTCGGATATGCGACCGGCGCCGAGTTCGAGGCCGGCCTGGCCGGCATCGTCGTACTGGCAGTGCTGGTTTCCATAATCTCGGTCGGCTTCGGTGGCATCGGGCTGATAATGGCTCTGAGGACCGGTTCCGGGGAGGCCGTTCAGGGCATGTTTCCGTTGATGTTCGTCCTGCTGTTCTTCAGTTCGATGGCGTTGCCACGAGACTTGATCGAGCAGGACTGGTTCCGGTTCCTGGCGACGATAAACCCGGTCAGCTACCTGATCGAGGCAATCCGCAGCCTGATGATCACCGGCTGGGACCCAGAGGCCCTCGGGCTTGGCTTCGGCATCGCGATCGTTCTGGCAGTCGTGACCATCACGATCGCCGCATTCAGCCTGCGCGGAAGGATGCTGAAGAAGTGAGCGGTTACCTGTCCTCGGCAATGGGCATCTCGTGGCGCTACCTGCACAACCTTTACACCCGCCCCTCAATGTTCATTCCGTCACTGCTCTTCCCGCTCTTCTTCCTCGCCGCCTTCGCCGGGGGGCTGTCTGCGGTAGGGGATTCCCCGAATTTCGACTATTACGACTTCACGGCCTTCCAGTTCTGCTTCGTTCTGCTTCAGGCCTCAGCCCTGGCCGGAGTGTTTGCCGGCTTCTCCATCGCCGGTGACTTCGAGCAGGGGATGGGGCGGCGGATGATGCTGGCGACCAGACATCGCAGCGCGATCGTGCTCGGATACGCGATTGGTGCTGCCGCGAGGCTCGGGGTTACCTGGGTCGTCATCACAGGTGTTGCGCTGCTCGGTGGGATGCAGGTATCCGGCGGGGGTCTCGATCTGGCCGGCATGTACAGCCTCGCCCTGCTTTCGAACGTTGCTGCGCTGCTTTTTTCGGCCGGCATCGCCCTTCGGTTCAGGTCGCTCCAGGCCGGGCCGCTGATGCAGATGCCGGTTTTCATCATCCTTTTTCTGGCCCCCGTGTATGTGCCGCAGGCCTTGCTCACAGGATGGATCGAGCCGGTCGCCTCGGTCAATCCGTTGACGGCCCTGCTGAATGCTGCCCGCAGCCTCATGGCGGGCGAGCCGACCGGGATACTCGCTGCGTACGCAGTTGCCTTCCTGATGATCCTCCTCTTCGGTCTCTGGGCCATATCCGGGCTTCGTCGGGCCGAAGCTGCAGGCTGACCCCGCGCCACAACGACGGAAAGCCACACCTCGAAACCGGTCTCCTGCCCCTACCGCGATGGGTTCCGGTTGCCGTCTGTCTGTCGGTTTCGGCAGCCTGGGGCACCCTCCCCTCACAGGGTGCTGCCGGGGTTGGTGGTAGGTTCGGCGCGTGTCCTCTTTGACCGTCCGTCCGGTTTCCAGCCGTCGTGAGCTGAAACGGTTCGTCAAGACCCCGTTTGCGGTCCACCGCGACCACCCCGAGTGGGTGCCGCCGCTGGTCCTCGACCGGATGCAGTTCCTCGACCGGTCCAGGAACCCGTACTTCGACCACGCCGAAGTCGAGCTGTTCATCGCCGAGCGCGACGGGGAGCCGGTCGGCCGGATCAGCGTGCAGATAGATGAGCGCTGGGACGAGTACCGGGGCGGCAACGACGGCCAGTTCGGCTTCTTCGAGACCATCGACGACCCAGAGGTGGCCAATGCCTTGCTCGATACCGCCTGCGAGTGGCTGGCCGACAGGGGCCGGAAAAAGGTCTACGGACCGATGGACTTCACGACCAACGATGAGGTCGGTATCCAGATCGAGGGCTTCGACATCCCGCCGGTGATCCTGGAGAATTGCCATCAGCCCTACTTCCAGAAGCTTGTCGAGGCCAGCGGCTTCACCAAGGCAATGGACCTGCTGATGTGGCATCTCGAGATGGGCAGACTGAAAAAGGGACTCGAGTTTCACCCGGCGATCCACGAGGCCGCACAGAAGAGTCTCGATGAACATGGGATCACGATCCGCAAGATGCGCCGCAAGGACCTGCCTTCCGAGATGGCCAAGTTTCACGAGGTCTACAACGAAGCCTGGGGAGATAACTGGGGCTTCGTTCCGATCACCAGGGATGAGGTCGAGTTCCACGCGAAGAGCCTCAAACTCGTGCTCGATGAAGACTGGGGAATGATCGCCGAGACCGCCGACGGCACCGTCGCCGGTGCCGCCCTCACGCTCCCGGACATAAACCAGGTCCTGACCAAGATGAACGGCCGGGTCCTGCCGGCAGGATGGCTCCACTTCCTGAGAGGAAGGAAAAAGATTGACGTCGTGCGGATCCTCGCGCTGGGGGTCAAGAAGGATTTTCAGCACACCGGGGTAGCCGCCGCCCTGTATGTCCGCCACATGCAGACCACCCGTCCCGACGGGGTGATGACCGGAGAGGCCGGCTGGATACTGGAGACCAACGAATCGATGAACAGGGCGCTGGAGGGCATGGGCGGCGTAGTTACGAAGAAGTTCCGGGTCTACGAGAAGGAACTTTGAGAAGTTCCGACCCCCGCCAGCAGTAAGGTTCTGCCTGTGTCCGATCTAGAAGTAGATGGAGAACTGGTCTCAGAGGAAGATGCCGACGCGTTCGACACCGACAGCGTGCGCGCACTTCCCCATGAATACGAAGCCGGAAAGGCCTCTCTTCCTGCGCTTCGCGTAGAGATGACAACCGCAGCGATCGCGGTCGCCGGGGGAGCCCTGGCCGGTGCTGCCACGGTTGCCGCAGTCAGGGCAGTGGCCGGGAGTGGCTCCAGGCGCCGGGGCATCAGGCTTCCGAAGCGTGCCCGGGCCAACAACGTGGTCGCCAGCCGCTCCTTCCTGGTCGACGTTCACCTTCTCGGACGCTGAGCCGGCCCGGCATCGCCGCCGGATCGAGCCGAGGTTCGCCCGCCGGGCAGAGCCGTTTCAGGTTCGGGCCCGGGCAGTCACCCGGTAGCCGATCGAGTACCGCTGCGCCAGGCCGCTCCGCCTGAATCAGCCCGGGTCGACCTCGCCGGTCGGCAGCAAAGCGTTGCTCAGCACGTCCACAGCCCGCTGCGGGGCGGCAAGTACTTCCTTCTCGACAGCCCAGTCGATGAACTTCTGCCACCGGGCCGTGTCCATGTACCCGAAGGGCCTGTCACCGTTTCTCTGAGCCAGCAGCGGCAGGGTGACCCTCATTTGCGCGGTGGTTGTCCTGCGGTCGAGCGCCGGGTTGGCAGCGATCACGGTCTCGGTTGCCATCCCGGGCATGGCAACTGCGTCACCCGTGCCACGCTCAAGCGCTTTCAGAAAGAGCTCGATCGGCTCCGGGTCATCGATGACCCGGCTGCCGTTGGCCACCAGCACGAGTTCGCTGTACGTCGGCACGCCCAGGCGGTCAACCGGATTGATTACCGGACTCAGCCCCGAGAGCTTCAGGTCAACGCCCTCGATGTTCCAGAGAGGACCAAGGGTGGCCTGGGCCCGGCCGCTGATGATTGAGGGCAGAAGCCCTTGCCCCACACCGACTTTCCTCACATCCGACTCCGAGAGTCCGGCTCGCTCAAGGATCGTCCTCAGGTATGCATCCTGGTAAGGGATGCCTGCGGTCGAGATGGTCTTGCCCTTGAGGTCTGCGACATTTCTGATCTTCGATTTCTTCAACCAGATCATCGAAGTGAGCGGTACTCCGACCACAGTCGCAACAGAAACGACATCCAGGCCCTGCTGCCGTGCCAGCAGTACCTCCGGCTCGTATGAGATCGCAAGGTCGGCGCGTCCGGCGGCGACCAGCTTGATCGGCAAGGACGGGTCGGTCGGTGAGTCCAGCGAAACGTCAAGCCCGGCATCTTCGAAGTAGCCGCGGTCTTCAGCCACGAAAAACCCGGCGTGGTCAGGGTTGGCGTACCAGTCGAGAGCGACATTGAACTCTTCCCGGACCGGGGTGACATCTTCGGACTTGGAGCCGCAGGCGGTGAACGCAAGGGCGGCGATGAGGGCAAGACAGAGCAGGGCCGGTTTTTTCATGGGTCTCCGTGAGGGAAGCTGATCGGAGAATCAGTTTATCGCCATCGCAGCAGCCGTCGCTCCAGCAAGGCGACCAGGGCAAACAGGGAGATCGCGATCATCGAGAGTACGAAGACCGACGCGAACAGCCGCGCGGTCATCAGCTGGGCATTGTCCTGGAGCATCAGGTAGCCCAGGCCTCGGTCAGCTCCGGCCCATTCGCCAAAGACCGCCCCGATCACCGCGACCGCAACCGCTATCTTGGCTCCGCTGAATGCGTAGGGCAGGGCGGTCGGCACTTCGACTCTGCTGAACAACTGACGTCGGCTCGCCCAGATTGTCTGCATCATTTTCACCTTTTCGCGGTCGACCGACTGCAGACCGTCGAGGGTGTTGACGGTAATCGGGAAGAAGCAGATCAGGGCAACAACTGCCAGCTTCGGCCCGATCCCGTAGCCGAACCAGACGACCAGCACTGGCGCGATGACAATGATCGGAATCGTCTGTGATGCCACCACCAGCGGATAGCTGGCCCGCCTCAGCAGATCCGACAGGTGGAGCAAGGTAGCAGCGGCCAGTCCGACCACCAATGCGATCAGGAACCCGCAGACGACCTCGACCAGGGTTACCCATGCGTTTTCGGCAATCAGCGAACGGTCCTGCCAGAGCACCTTGGCGACCTCGGCGGGTGACGGCACGAGGAACTCTTCTAGTCCGAGCCGGTCCGCCATGAAGCCGCTCGAGGCAGCGAGTTGCCAGGCAAGAAGCAGAAGCAAAACGAGCAGGATGGGGAGGACCCAGCTTGAAAGGAGCTCCGATCGGCCCGCGTCGTTACGGTCTCCCCGCATCGGACTCACCTGTGCTTCCCGCGAATCCCTCGGTTGACCCTGTCAGGAGGCCCAGAATCCGTTCACGCAGCGAAGTGAAGGCAGGTGCTGTCACCTGCTCGCTGCGGCTCAGCGAAGGGTCCCCGGGTGATTTGATCCGCTCCAGCACCCGCCCCGGCCGAGCCGACATGACCAGCACGGAGTCGGCGAGGTAGAGCGCCTCCTCGACGTCATGAGTTACCAGCAACACGGTCCGGGAGCCCTCGAGCAGTACGGGCAGCAGCCACTCCTGAAGCTCTGCCCGGGTGATCGCATCGAGGGCGGCGAACGGCTCGTCAAGGAGAAGCACCTCCTTCCCTGAGAGAAAGGTTCGGAGAAAGGCAACGCGCTGCCTCATCCCGCCTGAGAGCTCGTGGGGCAGGCTCCGCTCGAACCCGGCCAGTCCGAACTGGCTGAAGAGCCCCGCAGCTCCTCTGCGGGCAGCAGAGCGTGAGCTTCCCCTGTTGCGGAGAGCAAGGCTGGCGTTGTCGATCGCCGGGTACCACGGCAGCAGGCAGTCCCTTTGAGGCATGTAGGCGCAATGGGCGAGTCGTCCTGATGCTTCGGTTTCTCCAGCAACCTCGATCCGGCCGGAGTCGGGCTCGCGCAGGCCGCAGGTCAACTCGAGCAGGGTGGACTTGCCGCAGCCCGATGGACCCACGAGAGCGACGGTATCCCCGGCGGGGATTTCGAAGTCAAACCCGTCGAGAGCGGCCACGCTTCCGAATGAGTGACCCAGGCCTCGGCCCGACAAAGATGCTGTCATTGCGCCGATTCTAGGTGCTGGCAGCGTTCAGGCCATCGGAGCCCCTCGTCATTGAAGTTCGGGTTCCTCTTCCGCCCGCGCCGGAGCATCAGCGGCCGGAGGCTGGTTTACTTGATTCGTGCGCGTCTCTGCCAAAACCGACTACGCAGTTCGTGCTGCTGTCGAACTCGCCTCCTCGGCAGAGGGTCCGGTCAAGGGCGAGCATCTGGCCGAGGCCCAGGACATCCCGCTTCAGTTTCTGGAGCACATCCTGCTGGATCTCAAGCACGCCGGAATCGTGCGAGCCAGGCGGGGGGCCAAAGGCGGCTACTGGCTTGCCAAGCCAGCCGAAGAAGTGACTCTGGCCGAGGTGATCCGCTCGGTCGAGGGGCCGATCGCGAATGTTCAGTCAGCACCGCCGGAGTCGATCTCCTACCGTGGCACTGCTTCTCACCTCCAGCCGGTCTGGATCGCCATGAGGGCCAGTCTGCGCGAGGTTCTGGAGAGCGTGACGCTGGCTGATCTGGCCTCCGGGAACCTGCCGGAGCAGGTCACCAAGCTCTCGGACTCGAAGGATGCCTGGCAGTCCCGCTGAGCCCGGCCCGTCCCCGCCCCCGAAAGCGCTTTCCGTCTGCGGTACGCTGACGGAGCTTCAGTTTCACGATTCGGAAGCATTTCTCACACGCGATACCGGGAGTATCTCGATATGAACATTGAGGGAGATGACAGGGAAGGGCTGACCCGCCGCGATGCTCTCCGGGCAGGTGCCGGAGTGGCCGGTGGAATCGCGTTCGCCGGAGGGATGCTCGGTCGGGCGCTGGACGCGATGGCCGCGCCGGCCGTCGCAGGCGCCGGTCCTTACGGCCCGCTCAACCCGCCGGACACCAACGGAATCATGTTGCCGGACGGATTTTCCTCGAGAGTCATTGCGCGAACCGATCAGGTAATCGGCAAAAGCAGGTACAAGTTTCACGGTCTGCCTGACGGCATGGGCACCTATCGCACCAATGACCGGGGCTTCATCCTGGTTTCCAACAGCGAGCTTCCCAACAGCCCTCCGACGTGGGAGATCGGTACGGCGGCCATCCGGTTTGACCGGAACTTCCAGGTGACTGATGCCTATCCGATCCTGAAGAACACCAACATCAACTGCGCAGGCGGGGTAACGCCGTGGGGAACGTGGCTCTCATGCGAAGAGACACCAACCGGCCGGGTTTTCGAATGCGACCCGTGGGGAAAGAAAGCCAGTCAGGTTCGGCCGGCGATGGGCGTCTTCAAGCATGAAGCGGCGGTGATCGATCCGGTCGGCAGATACGCCTTCCTGACCGAGGACCTCGGAGACGGCTGCTTCTACCGTTTCCGCCCCGACAGCTACCCCGACCTGGCCAGCGGAAAGCTCGATGTAGCGGTGGTCGGCGAGGACGGCAAGGTTAGCTGGAGCGAGCTCCCGGACCCGCGGCAGACCGGTCGTGTTCCAACTCGCCAGCAGATTCCGGAGGCGACGAAGTTCAGGCGGGGTGAAGGCGCCTGGTACGACCAGGGGGTGGTCTACTTTGCGACCACTCAGGATGACCGCGTCTATGCCTACAACTGCGCGGAGGAAGAGCTTGAGGTTCTGTACGACGGTGTTGCCCTCGGTGACGAGGCTCCGCTTCACGACACCGACAATGTCACCGTATCGCCGGCTTCAGGCGATCTCTACGTCTGCGAAGACGCAGATGATCTTCAGGTCTGCCTGATCAGCACCGAAGGAGAGGCTGCAGCCTTTCTCCAGCTTCCCGGAACCGAACACGTCAACTCGGAGCTGACCGGACCGGTCTTTGACCCGACTGGCAGCCGTTTCTATTTTGCCTCCCCACGCGCAGTCGGCGGCGGAGCGATATTTGAGATCTCAGGTCCTTTCCGACGCAGCCGGCCGGAGCCGTTCCCCGACCGGGCAGGGCCGGTAGCAAGAATCAGGGTTCTCGGCAGGCCGAGTCTGCGCGGACTGGCCGGCGCGGGCCAGACCTTCGGGATCTCGGTCAGCGACGAAAGTCCGCCGGTGAGACTTGATATCCAGCTCGTCACCCGGCTGAAGCGTGCGGCCGGAAAGGGCTCCCGCGATGTCACGATCGGGCGCGCCCGGCTCGATGTCGATGATGTCGCGGAGCGGAGGGTCAGAATTCGCCCGGCAGCTGGCTTTCGCCAGCGTCTGAGGAAGCGTGATGTCGCGCAGGCGAGGCTCATCGTCCTTGCTACCGACGAAAAGGGAAACCGCAGGAAGACGATCAAGCCGGTGCGCTTCGGCTGAGCCGTTGTCGGTGCGGGGTCAGACGACCTGAGCCGGTTCGGCTCAGTACCGGTGGCGGGTAGTGGGGGTGCGGGGGCGCTCCAGCACCGGTCTGCCAGCGGCGACGATGTCGACGAAGCGCTCGAGGTGCTCGGTCTGCCAGCACTCGAAGGCACCATCGCAGTAGGGGATGTAGGCGTTCATGACCGAGTCCCCGTAGTTCCAGTAGAGCGCTGGTTCGGGGTTGAGCCAGAAGGTACGGTTGGCCCTCCTTGTTATCTTCGCGAAGGCTTCGGAGGCGGGTGGTCGCCCGTTCGTGCGGGCATCACCGAGCACGATTACGGTTGATCGCGGGCCGAGATCGCTGGATACGTCTTCGAGAAACTCGCCCCAGACGCGGCCGTAGTCGGTATATCCGGAGATGTCTGCCACTCCGCCCTCCGAGGTGATGCGCTCCGAGATCGCAGAAAAGTCACGCTCGTTTTCGAAGACACCGGTCACCTCGGAGATCCGCTCGATGAATACAAAGCTCCGCAGCTTTCGGAAAGAGTCATGCAGGGCGTGGAGCACCGAGAGGAAGAAGGTCGAGGCCGAGCTGACCGAGGTCGAGACATCACAGAGCACATAGATCTCTGGCTTCCTGGGACGGCGCGGTCTGTAGCTGAGGTTGAGTGGCACACCGCCGGTCTCCAGCGAGGAACGCATCGTTTTGCGGACATCGACCGTTCTGCCCCGCTTTGACCCGCGCGGGTCGTGGCCGAGCGTGGCCAGCCGGCGCTTCATCTGGGCGACCGCCTTGTGAACCTCGGCCAGGTCCTGGGCACCGCGCATCGGCAGGGCCCTGTTCAGCTCGGACAGTGGGCGGGCTGGAGGCAGAGTGCCCTGACGGGCAATCTGGCGGCGCTGAAGCTCGCGCCTGAGCTGCCGCTCGAACCGGGCCATCCGATCCCGGTCGATCGGCGTGCCGCTTTCACCCTCACCTTTACCGTTCGGGCTGAGGCCCAGGCCACGGCGAATCCGCTGCAGATCCACTCCGACCACGCCGGAGCTCTCGCCCTGTTGCCCGAACGCCTCGATCGCCAGCCGCGCCAGTTCGTTCATTGCCGACTCATCACCTGCTTCGATCGCTTCGCGGACAGCCTGGGCAAGCTGGTCGGCATCCAGGGAATCAAGGGACTCCTTTGAGATCCGGGAGTTTCGGGTGGGGTCGCTCTCACTACCGTCGGATCTGCCCAGAGCAGCCTGCTCGGCAGCGCGGAAGAAGAACCGGTCGAAGACCAGGTCAAACACCTCGCGGTCCCGAGGTGACTTCGCCACCGTGGTCGCAATCGCCTCTTTGAAGTCGACCGGACTCGTCCACGGAACGATTTCCAGGGCTCGGAAAGCATCCTGGATCTCTGAAGTGCCGACCGCCGAACCTTCTCGACGTAACTCTTCGCAGAAGGCGAGGATCTGCTCGCCCATTCCGGAGGGCTCGGCCACTTCAGCCCCGGCTGGTCGACGGACCGGCACCATTGCCACCGGTGCCGCTCTGTTCACGGCGGAGTCGGGGCAGTACCTTGTCGGCGACGAGGTCGAGGTCGGTGCGGTGCTTGACGATGATCGAGAGGGAGTCACGCAAAACTTTCTCATCGATGTCGTCCGCACCCATCAGCACGAGCGTTCTGGCCCAGTCGATCGACTCTGCGATGGAAGGCGCCTTCTTCAGGTCGAGTTCGCGGACCATCTCGATGACTTCGACCAGCCGGACGGCGAGCGCCTCGTCGATCTCGGGAGCGTGCAGGCGTACGATCTCGATCTCCCGCTCGGCTGACGGGTAGTCGAGCCAGAGGTAAAGACAGCGGCGCTTCAGGGCCTCGGTCAACTCGCGTGAGTTGTTGGAGGTCAGCAGTACGATCGGGTGAGTGGTCGCCTCGATCCGGCCCATCTCGGGGATCGTGATCTGAAAGTCAGAGAGCAGCTCGAGGAGCATTGCTTCGAACTCCTGGTCCGTCTTGTCGATTTCGTCGATCAGCAGAACTACCGGTTCGGGATTCGCGATTGCCCGCATCAGCGGCCGCTCCAGCAGAAACTCCTCCGTGAAAATGCCCCCGAGTGCGGCCTTTTCGCCCGTTTCCAGACCGGCATCAGGAGCATCGCTGCCAGCCGGTTCGGCCAGCGCCTCAGGACCGCCCCCGGTCGATGCGGTCGCCTGGATCTGGAGCAGCTGTTTGCGGTAGTTCCACTCGTACAGGGCCTTTGCTTCATCCAGGCCTTCGTAGCATTGAAGCCGGACCAGCTCCCGGCCGGTCGCTCTTGAGAGCGCCTTGGCCAGTTCAGTCTTGCCGACCCCCGCGGGACCTTCGACCAGAACGGGTTTGCCCAGTCGCTGGGCCAGAAAGGCGATCAGGGCCGTGGACTCGTCGGCCAGGTAGGCCGCTTCGCGCAGAGCGTCTCCGACTTCGGCCGGCGAGGCTGGAGGGGCTGTGACGGAATTGGCCATCCAGTCAAGGATACGGGCGAGCAGGCCCCCGCGTTACTTCCGGCAGGCTCTACTCGATCGAGATGTCCCGGACTGCCGGCCCGCCGTTGCTTCCCGAGGCCCTGCCGCGACGTTCCGGGCGGGCATCTTCCGCCGGCTTTTCACCGGAATCCGCACCCCGTCCGTCAGCGCCTTCCTCACTCTGTCTGTCAGCACCCTGCCCTGTGCGCTCGGCGTAAATTGCCAGAAAGGACTTGAGCACCCCGATCGCCTCGTTCTGGATCGCCTGAACCTGGCCGATCGCCTCCGGTGAGGTGGTCGCCCTCACGATGTCGGCAGATCGGCAGATCGGGCACCACTCAAGGCAGTGTTGGCCTTCCTCGCGTGGTGGCGCTTCCGGCTCCGGCGCTCCCTGCCCCGAATGAGTCCGCCCGGCTTTGGTCTGGGAAAACTGTCCCCAGAAGCGATCAGCGCCAGGTGGGAGGGTGTCAGTCTGTCGGTCGCCGGGGCGGTTCGGATCGGACATCGTCGTACGTGATCTCCAGAGTTCCATCCTCGAAGGCGGCCCGGCTGGGGTTACTGTCGGCCAGGCCCGAAGGAAGCATGATAGTGCGCCTGACGTCGCCGATTCTGACCACCAGTTCTTCTCCGGCCTGCTGGAGGGTGATGTCGTTCTTCTCCACGAACGGCGCGGCAATGCGAATCGTGGTACCCGACTCGTCAGAGGTCACCTCCCGAGCCATCCCCGTATGAAGTATCGAGGCCGGGTCCATACCGTCGAAAAGCTCTCCGGCGAGCAGGCCCTGCATTTCCTCACCGAGCACCTCACGGTCGAAGAATCTGGCGGTCAGTATCGGTACCGGGGCAAAGCCGGCCTCGACTTCCTCCAGCTGGGTTGCCTGTCGGTCCCGCCATGGACCGAAGTAGGTGCCTTCGACCTCGTCCGGAAACAACCGATTGACCACCACCGCGTCGGTCGGGTAACCGTAAAGGCAGAGGTGGGTGTAGGTTCGGCGGGCTTCGTCGATCACCATTCGGTCCGGGTTCATCACCAGCCGGATCGAGCTGTGCTCGCGGTCGCGCAGGATGGTGTCCATCTCCAGCAGGTTCTCGATCAGCCGGTCGACCTCTTCCATCATCGCCGGCTCCGGCAGCGGCAGATCCAGTGCTCGGGCGAGCGGGGCCGCGGCGCTCAGCAGACCACTGTTCCACGGAAACGCCTTCTTGATCCACCACCGGGCTACCTCAGGAAAACCGAGCAGCCTCAGAGTCTCGCCGCTCGGTGCGCAGTCGACCACCAGCACCTCGCAGTCGTCATCGTCCCAGTGCTGCTTGATCCTGAGAAGCGAAAACAGCTCGTCCATGCCCGGGGGTACGGTCAGCTCCTCTGCCCGCACGCGATCCACCCCCTGGTTCATCAACATTTTCGAGAGCCAGGTAGAGACGTGGTCCCAGTTTCGCCGCATTTCGGTCGACGCCAGCACCTCCTGCCCGAACAGGTTCGGTGCCACCTCGGTCGGATCAGAGCCCAGTTCGACGCCGAGAGAGTCGGACAGACTGTGCGCCGGATCGGTGGACATGACCACCGTTTTTTGGCCCCCTGCGGCGCACATTCGCGCCGTCGCCGCCGCGACGCTCGTCTTTCCGACTCCTCCTTTGCCCGTATAAAGAATTGTGCGGGGTGGCATGGGGCAAGCGAGCGTATACGCTCACCGGCCTTGAAACCGATCAGGTCAACCCTGCTGATGCTCATCGTGGCGTTGATGTCCCTGTCGCTCGCCGGCTGCGGTGCCAGTACGAAATCCGACCCCCCGCAGGTGTTGGACGATGCGCTCAGCCGCGAGTCGCTCCTGGCGCCACCAGTCGGGCCGGCCGAAGTGGAGGTCGCATCGCTCGGCTTCGAGGATGCCGTGCTCGACCGGCAGATACTCAGTATTGACCGCGAAACCAATGTGGCCGTCCTGGAAGCTCTGGCTGGTTCAAACGAAGGCGAGGAGGACCTCGGACTGGCCACGGTGATCGAGGATCTCTCGGCCGAGGAACCGATCGAACTGGACGGAAGCGAGGTCGAGCGGGTGTCGGGGTCGATCGATGTAGAGGGCCTGATCAACCAGATCCGGCCCCTGTCCGAGGGTCGCGACGGGGCTGACGGGCCGAACGATATCCCCGGCGTGGGTCGGCTCAACCGGCTCGAGCAGTCTCTTGTTGCGGCGGACTTCGAACTTTTCGCCAGGAAGGGTGATGGTGCCCTTCAGCGCTTCGACCTGATCCTTGCCCTCGACGACCCGGTGAACGCCCTGCCACCTTCCAGGATCCGCTTCAGTCTCGATACCTCCGGGGAATTAACGTTCGGCGCACCGCGCTAGCGCTGCCCTCTGATCCCGGTTTCGTCGGCGGCCGGCGAAACCACTGGCGCTACGGCCCCTCAACCACCCTCGTCCTTTTCAGGTGAGGTGCGAGCTCTCAAAGGCCGGCAATCGTGGACTCGTGCTCCCGAGTCCCCGGCCGTACGATTCAGGTGGTGGTGTTGATCTCGACCAGCGCCTTGAGCACGACATCGTCGTGCGTCTTGGGCTGCACCTTTGGGAACACCCGGGCGATCTTGCCATCGACACCGATGATGAAGGTTGCTCTCTGCACGCCCATGAAGGTCTTGCCATACATTGACTTCTCGACCCAGGTGCCAAACTTCTCGGCAACCTTGTGATCTTTGTCGGCCAGCAGTGTGAAGCCGAAGCCGTGGGCGTCGTCAAACTTCCTGACAGCCTTGACTTCGTCCGGGGAGATCCCGATAACGGTTGCACCCGCATTGCGGTACTCATCCATCCGGTCACGGATCCCGCAGGCCTGCGTCGTACACCCCGGCGTGTTCGCCTTCGGGTAGAAGTAGAGGACAACTGCCTTCCCAGAGTAGTCGGAGAGGGTTACCGTCTCGCCGTTCTGGTCCTTCAGTTTGAAGTCCGGAGCCTGTTTGCCTGCTTCAAGCACGCCGTTAATCATATGCGGAAACGCACTTACAGGTGATTGCGGTCGCATCGAGCAGCCCAGCGAGCCTCCCCGCAGCCGCCGTCGGGGGTCCTTCCCGGCGTCGAAGCAGGCCACATTCGGCCCGACCAGGCCCTCCGGCCCGGCGATCTGCGCGTTCAGGTCGGGCCATCCCGGTTCCTGATCCCGCATGCGGCCGCAAGACCGTCAGCCGGCGCCGCCGGCTTCGCCGACGATGTCGACCGGCACCCCGAAGATGGTGAGCCAGTCCCGCCGCTTCAGTCTTCGCGGCCGGGCTCCTGGCCGGTTTCCCCTTCGTCGAGCTCTTCGTCGCCCTGCTCGAGTGCGGTCGCCGACACCGAACCGCTACTGCCCGGGTGGTAATGGATCTGGAAGCTCTCGAGCAGCTCGTCGCGCTGCTGTTCGTCGACCGCAGTCTCTTCGGCGATCCGCACCCATTCGGCTCCCTCGAACGACTCCATGTTGAAAATTTCCTGATCAATCGAAGCCGAGTCGTCAACGATCAGGACGACCTCGGTCTGCGGATTGAAGTAGGTGCCCGGCTGAACCACCAGGTCCTCCAGTTCATAGATTGAGCGGTCTTCGTTCATGGGGTCATCCTACCCGGGGCGCCGCGTTGCGTCAGCCCCATTCCTTCATCCGGCGATCCACTTCGGACTCGATGTCGAGCGGCTTTTCTCCGCGCCGCGCCCGCCGCTCGTTGTTGGCCACCACAAGCTGCCTGACCTCCTCGCGCAAGCCCGATTCGTCAGTCCGGGGGTCTGGGTCGCCTCCGCCACTCGTCGTCTGATCTTCGGTCCGGACCGGGGGAGTGGTCCCGGCCGGCACCTCGCGGGCCATCAGCCGTT
The DNA here is from genome assembly GCA_903933815.1 of uncultured Solirubrobacterales bacterium. GTDB lineage: Bacteria > Actinomycetota > Thermoleophilia > Solirubrobacterales > 70-9 > 67-14. The sequence continues at coordinate 25,319 of CAIZLN010000084.1, read as the reverse complement.
CGATCTCTCGCTCGATGTCCAGCCGGCCTTCGCCTCGCGCCTGGCTCCTGAAGTCAGCAGCCTCGATCATCTGTCTCACCTCCTCCGACAGTTCGCGCTCGGCTGTCTCGGCGCTGTCTGTGGCGGTCGTGTCACTGCCGAGGTCGTCGTCGCGGTCGATCGAGAACCGGCCTTTGCCCAGTTCCTCGAGCGCCTTGCCGGAGCGCGCGAATGCGACCCCGGCTATGGGCACGACGATCAGGATCGTCAACAGGAGGACGATGCCAAACTCTGAAGCGCCGATCGCTGAAGTCACAGAGCCAGATTAGACCGCGACGCGGGCCTATCCGGTACCCTAGCTCGAAAGTTATTGACTGACCAGTCAATCGGGCCGTTTTTCCGGCTCCAACTGGTGAAAGCAAGGCCCGGCAGTCGTGGCCGACACCAACCTAAGGAGTTTGATCGACAAGTGGTTGATTTTTCGCTTACAGATGAGCAGAAGGACCTTCGCGAGATGGCGCATGATTTCGCTGAGAAAGAGATGCGCCCGGTCGCCTGGGAGTTCGACAAGGACGGCACCTGGCCGCAGGAAGTGATCGACAAAGCGTGGGAGGTCGGTCTGATGAACAACCACCTCAGCGCTGAGTACGGAGGTGCGGGCCTTGACTACCTGTCCGGCTGCCTGATCGAAGAAGAGCTGGCCTGGGGCTGCTCGGGGATCGGTACCAGCATTGGCGCCACGGGGCTCGCCGCGGCACCGGTCGAGCTTGGTGGCTCAGTAGAGACCAAGAAGAAGTACCTGGGCATGCTCTCCGAGTCACCGAAGCTCGCCTCGTTCTGCCTGACGGAGCCGGATGCCGGCTCTGACGTCGCCGGCATGAAGACAAGGGCCGTAAAGAAGGGTGACAAGTACGTCATCAACGGCTCGAAGTGCTTCATCACCAACGGTCAGTACGCCGACTGGTACACCGTCTACGCAAAGACAGACCCCGATGCCGGCAGCCGTGGCATCACTGCTTTTGTGGTTGATCGCCAGGACGGAATAACGATCGACAAGAAGGAAGACAAGATGGGCCAGCGGGCTTCGAACACCGCTACCGTCACCTTCAACGATGTCGAGGTCCCGGCCGAAAACATGATCGGTGAGGAAAACAAGGGTTTCAAGCTCGCCATGATGACGCTCGATCGCACCAGGCCTGGCGTGGCTGCCATGGCCGTGGGCATCGCCCGAGGAGCATTCGAGGCCGCTGTCGACTACTCGAAGGAGCGCCAGCAGTTCGGGGTGCCGATCGCGATGCATCAGGCGATTCAGTTCCTGATCGCTGACATGTCGGTCAAGGTTGATGCCGCCCGTCTGCTGACCTGGCTTTCAGCCTGGCAGCTGGACAACGGCATCCCCAACACGCTCGCCTCGTCGCAGGCAAAGCGTTTTGCCGCAGATTCGGCCATGGAGGTCACCACTGACGCCGTTCAGGTATTCGGTGGCTACGGGTTCATCAAGGACTACCCGGTCGAGAAGTTCATGCGCGACGCCAAGATCATGCAGCTCTACGAAGGCACCAGCCAGATCCAGCGGATGGTCATCGCCCGCGAGGTGCTGATGCCGCGCGCCGTCTAGCTGCCACAGCTGCACTTCGTGTGCTGCTGGATTCGGAGACAAAGGGCGGCCCTTTCGGGCCGCCCTTTTTCGCGCCCTCTCGCCGGAGGAGGGACGGGTCCCTTCGCCTGCTAGCGTCACGGCACGCCATGGAATCGACTCTTCAGGAAACCCCCCAGCCAGGCGCCTCAGGCGCGACAATCATCACCGCTTCCGGACTCACCAAGATCTATGGTGAGGGTGAGGCTGAGGTCCGCGCCCTCGACGGCGTCGATGTCAGTTTCAACAAGGGCGTGTACACGTCGATCATGGGCCCGTCGGGCTCGGGCAAGTCGACGTTGATGCATATCCTCGCCGGTCTCGACACCCCGACCACCGGCTCGGTTGAAGTCGAAGGAACCGAGATCACCGGCCTCGACGACGGCGATCTGACCAGGCTACGGCGCGACAAGCTCGGCTTCGTTTTCCAGTTTTTCAACCTGCTCCCGGTTTTGAGCGCCGAAGAGAACATCGTGCTGCCACTTTCGATCGCCGGCAGGAAGCCGGAACAGGACTGGGTAGATGAGCTGATCAGCAGGGTCGGCCTCCAGGACCGTCGCGGCCACCGTCCTTCCGAGCTTTCCGGTGGTCAGCAGCAGAGAGTCGCAGTGGCGCGGGCGCTGGTCACCAGGCCGACCGTTCTGTTCGCCGACGAACCGACCGGGAACCTCGACTCGAAGGCCTCACATGACGTGCTGGAACTGCTCCGGGGCTCGGTTGACGACTACGGCCAGACGGTGATCATGGTCACCCATGAGCCCGATTCAGCCGCTATCGGGGATCGGTTGATAGCGCTGCGTGACGGCAAGCTGGTGCATGACGCGCCTCCGGTTTCAGCCGACGCTGTCATCGAGTTGCTCAAGACGCTGGCGTAGGCCACAGCAAGTGCTGAGCCTGACATTCAAGAATCTGTGGGCCCGCAAGTGGCGCTCGCTGATGACCGCGATCGCGGTGATCTTCGGGATTGCCCTCGTGGCCGGCACCTATGTGCTGACCGACACCACCAACGGGGCTTTCAACGACATCTTCGTCGGCGCCAACGAGAACACCGACGTGGCGATCACCTCCAAACAGCAGGTCGCTCAGGAGGACGGCAGCAACCCCGCTTTCAGCGCCTCGGTCCTCAAGAAGGTCAGGACGGTTGACGGCGTTCGTCTGGCCTCGGGTGACATCTTCTCCCAGGGTGCGATCCTTGATGCCGACGGTGACTCGACCGGCGGTGGATTTGCTCCGCAGTTCATCGCATCGAGTTCGCCGGAAGAACTTGAGTCGGTTGAGTACGTCAAGGGGCGAAAAGCCCGGGGAGCCGATGAGTCTGCTCTCGATGAAGCTGCGGCCGAGCGCTCGGGCCTGGACCTCGGCGACACCATCCTTCTGGTGGGAACCGGCAAGGCGCGCCCCTTCACCCTTGTGGGGCTGACCAGGCTCGGCGGTGCTTCATTCGGCGGAACCTCCATCGCTCAGGTGACCCTGCCGGTCGCCCAGCAGTTGACCGGCGAGCAAGGCAGGTTCGACCAGATCACGATCGCTGCCGACGATGGCGTCAGCCCTGAAGAGCTCAGGGACCGGATCCGGGATGTTGTGCCAGCTGACCTTCTGGTCGAGACCGGAGCCGAAAACGCCGACCGTCAGGCCAGCGAGATTCGTGACAACCTCAGCTTTCTCTCGATTGCGCTGCTCGCCTTCGCGGCCATCTCGCTGTTTGTCGGCTCGTTCGTGATCTTCAATGTCTTCTCGATCACGGTGGCGCAGCGGACCCGGGAGTTCGGGATGCTGCGCACGCTCGGGGCCGGCCGCTCCCAGATCCTCAGGACAGTGCTCGTCGAAGGCCTGCTGATCGGGCTGTTTGCCTCTTTCGTTGGCATTCTGGTCGGTATCGGCCTCGCGCAGGGCCTGAGCGCCCTGCTGAGTGCGGTCGGCGCGGAGCTGCCGAGCAAGACACTTGTGATCGCTACCCGCACGATCGTCGTCTCACTGGTGATCGGCGTCGGCGTGACGCTGGTCGCATCACTGCTACCGGCCCTTCGTGCCACCCGGGTCCCACCGATCGCAGCACTTTCCGAGACCCTGGTGGCCAAGTCAAACAGCCGTGTCTGGCTACGCGGACTGATTTCCGGCCTGCTGGCGGTCATCGGCCTGGCCCTCATCGCATCGGTGCTGATCAGCGGTACTGACGGCGGCACCGGTGCCGCCCGGATCGGCGGCGGTGCGATCGCCGTGGTCATCGCGATATCGATATTCAGTCCACAGCTGGTCCGGCCTATGGCATCGGTAATCGGTGCTCCGCTCCAGCGCCTTGGTCTGACCGGAAAACTGGCGCGCGAGAACTCGCAGCGAAACCCGTCGCGCACTGCGGTGACTTCGGCGGCGCTGATGATCGGTCTGGCCCTGGTCACCTTCGTGACGATCTTTGCTTCGGGCCTCAACAGCTCGGTTACTGACGTGATTGACTCGAACCTGAAGGGCGAAATCATTCTTCAGGGTCCCGGCGGCTTCAACCCGATCCCGCCAGAGGCGGCAGAGCTCGCCTCATCGATCCCGGGGGTCGAGGCTGCCTCGGGAATCCGTTTCAGCAACGTCAAGGTGACCGGGGCTGGCGGCCGCTCGCTTTCTTCGGTGCAGCCGGAGTCCGTCAACCAGGTTATTGAGCTCGAATGGCAGGAGGGCTCGGCTGAGGACCTCACCCGGCTGAGCGGCCAAGAGGCTGTTGTGTCGGCGGGGCTGGCCGATGCGGCCGGACTCTCGGTCGGCGACAGCCTGGAAGTCCTGTCCAAGACCGGCAAGACTGTCGAGCTGACGACGACCGGCGTCCTTGCTTCGGGCAACCTCGAATTCCTCGGCGACATCATCGTCTCCCAGCAGGAGATGGAGCGGGACTTTGGCGTGGACGTGGACTTCTTCGCCCTGGTCCGGACCAACCCGGGTCTGGAAGTAGGCGAAGTCCAGCAGAGGATTGACGATGCCTTCCAGAAGCCCTTCCCGACCGTCGATGTGCTCAATCAGCAGGAACTCAAGGACAATCAGAGACAGCAGATCAACACATTGCTTGCGATGATCTACGTACTGCTGGCGCTTGCCGTTGTCGTCTCCCTGGTCGGGATTGTTGTGACCCTGATCCTCTCGATCTACGAGCGCACCCGCGAACTCGGCATGCTTCGCTCCATCGGGATGTCCCGGCGCCAGGTAAGGCGAATGATCCGTTACGAAGCAGTGATCACAGCGGTACTCGGGGCGATTGCCGGACTCATCCTCGGCGTGATCTTTGCCTTCCTGATCGGTATTCCGCTGGAAGGGGACGGTTTCGCACTCAGCTATCCGGTGCCGGTTCTCGCGACGATCGTCGTGATCACCGCATTTGCCGGTGTGCTGGCCGCCATCTATCCAGCCCGCAAGGCTTCGAAGCTGGACGTCCTCGAAGCCGTCTCTTACGAGTAGGCCGCAGCAGCGCCGACACCGGAGCCGTACCTGGCAGCCGGCGAGCGGACGACGGGGAGCCCGTTCAGGTCGTCGTGGTGGACGTGGTCGTCGCGTGTCATTTCCATAGAACCAGTGGCAGCATCCGGACGGCTGTGCCATCATGCTGGCGCAATGGCACTAGTCAAGATGGGAAAACAGGGGAGGATTGTCATCCCCTCCGAGATCCGGAGCAGGCTCGACTTCGATGAAGGCGACGAACTCAGGGCTCGGGTTGAAGATGGTCGCCTGGTTCTCGAGAGCCCTTCAGCGGCGCTTGCGACGGTCAGGAAGAAACTGTCTGAAGGGGCCAAGGCGCGAAGCCTCACCGATGAGCTGATTGAGCGCAGGCGTGCCGAGTCCGGCCTGGGACAGGCCCATCTTGAGCGATAGAGACGCGATTCTTGATGCCTCGGCGCTGATCGCCTGGCTCGGCGGTGAGTCCGGGGCGGCTCTGGTCGAGCCGCTGCTTCCCCGCTCGCTTGTTTCCGCTTTGAACTGGAGCGAAACCCTCGAGACGCTCGCCGAGTTCGGAGTTGACCGTGACGAGGCGAGGGCAGTCCTGCCAATGATTGAAGTGGTTCCATTCAGCGAGCCCCAGGCAGTGCTTGCGGCGGCCATGCGTCCGACTACCAGAAGCCTCGGGCTTTCACTGGCAGACCGGGCCTGCCTCTCACTGGCGATGCTCAGGAACTGTCCGATCTACACAGCCGACCGGGCCTGGGCCGGACTCGACATCGGCGTCGACGTCAAGCTGATCTCCTAGCTGTCGAAGCCGAGACCAAGTCGGCTGAGCGTGCGCAGCCACATCCCGTCGCGGCCACCATTCAGGTCTGCTGCGGCTATCCGGTTGCGGGTGAGCTGAATAGTCGGCCAGCGCAACGGCTCGGGAGGGAACGGCACCGGGCGCTCACGGACGTACTGAAGCCCCGTGATCCCGCTTTCCCGGCCTTCAAGCAGTTCCAGACCGACTCTGGCGGCGAACCGGCTGGCACCGACCCCGAGTCCGGTGTGGCCGACCGCATAGGAAACCTTGCCACTGTGGGCGAGTCCGTAGAAGGCAAAAAAGCGTGAACAGGTATCGATGGCGCCGCCCCAGCGGTGGGTGAACCGGATTCCTTCCAGCTGGGGAAAGAGCGCGTGGAACCTCTGTGCCAGTCCGGCAAAACTCTGCTCGCGCTGGTAGTAGCGATCTTCCACCTTGCCACCGTAGTTGTAGATCGCGTCGTAGCCGCCCCACAAAATGCGCCCGTCCTCAGTCTGGCGGTAGTAGTGGAACCGGTTGGCGGAGTCAGACAGCCCCTGGCGGTTGTGCCAGCCGATCGAGCTCTTCTGGCTGTCGGTCAGCGGTTCGGTGACCAGCACGTAATCGAAGACCGGTACGACCCTTGATCTGATTGCCCGGATCGGACTCCTGAAGGCTGCGGTCGCCAGCAGGACCCTTCTGGTTGAGATCACGCCGCCAGCGGTCAGGACATCAATCCCGGTGGCGGTTTCCCTGAGCCCGCTCATCTCGGTGTTTTCGAATATCACCACACCGAGTTCGGTCGCCGCTTCTGCCAGCCCGTCACAGAGTTTGACCGGATCCACCGCCCACTCGCCACTCTTTTGCCAGAGGCCTCCAGTGAAGAGGGGAGAATCGACCTCTGCCCGCATCCCGTCCTGGTCGAGCAGCTCTGCGTCGTGCCCGAATCGCTTCAGGTCGGCTTCGGCTTCGATCAGCCCTTCCATCTGCCCGGGGTTCATTGCCGTGCTTATCGCCCCGGGCTTTTCAAGGTCACATTCGATCCCGTATCTCTCGATCGCTGCGCCGATCGCCTCGAGGTTCTCAAGCCCCAGCCTTTCGAGTTCGGGCATTTCATCCGGGAACCGGGACAGCCCGTTGCCGACACCGTGGACCAGGGATGAAGACATAAAGCCGCCGTTTCGCCCGCTGGCACCTACCGCCAGTGTTTCCCGGTCGATCAGAGTGACCGCCCGATCGGGCTGCATCTCCTTGGCCAGGACCGCCGCCCACAGTCCGGTCAGGCCTCCGCCGACGATTACGAGGTCAGCCTTTGCGCGGCCCTCCAGGGGGTCGCAGGGTGACGGGCGGTCACGATCCAGCCAGAAGGGCCGCGGCACGGCATCTGCGTAGGAATCCCGGTCGGCCCTGGTCGGGGGCTCAACCGGCCAGACATGTTGCCCTTCGTCTCTCATGGCGATTTCACGACTCTAGCCGACGGTGGCTGTATCTTGGACATCATTGAAAATCGGGAGGTGTCAGATTGGCCGCCCAGTCGGAGACATTTCGGGGGAAGCTTGAAGTTCAGGCCAAAAGATGATCACGAACTCGAAAACCTCTCGGATGATGATCTGGTTGCTTACCTGGTCGAGGCACGCGACGCAGGTTTTGACGAGGAAGTCGTCAGGGGCACCGGCTTTCTCATTTTCCCCCGCTATGGCAAGCAGCTTGGCCTCATCCAGAAGAGAGTCAGGAGCCGCGAGGATGCTGAGGACATACTCGGGGAAGTCATCGCCGACATGCTGAGAGCTGCCTTCAGAGGCCAGTACACAGGTGAGTTCTTTTCGCTTTTCTTCGTCATCCGGGACCGCCGGATCGCTGATTACTACAAGAAGGCCGAGCGTGAGCCCGAATCGGCGTTTGAGTCAGATGACGGCGAGGATCTGATCGAAAGGCTTGTTTCAACCGGAGACTTCACTGATGAATCCGAGGCCTGGATGGTGGTCGAGGAGGTCCTGGCGGCACATTCCAGGCGCGACTGCACGGTGATCCGGATGCGCATTGATGGCCATCCCGCAAAACAGGTGGCTGAAAGTTTGAATGGATCCGGAGAGGGTGCCAACGCGGGCATGACACCGGCCAACGTCGACCAGATTTACGCCCGCTTCAAGAACAGGTTGAGGCCCGAACTCTTCCCCGAGGCAGGAGGGGCCTGATGAGCAGGGTTGACCACCTGCTGGCCGAGTACGCTGCGGCTTTTAAAGCCGGACAGGTGGACCCCTGGCCATTCCTTGACCAGGTCAAGGGTGGCGAGCGCGAGGATCTGGACCAGAAGATCGAGGAGTTCCTGCTTGAGGTCGAACCGGACCGGTGGGACCCCGTCGCGTACCAGAACTCACCCGCTTTCGGAATGGTCAAGCAACTGGTTTCGAAGGTCCTCATTCCGGAGCAGGGATGGAAGGAACTGCTGCCCTCAATGAGGCTCCGGAAGCAGATGAAGCGTGAGACCGTTTCGTCCGAACTGGCCAGATCGCTGGGTGCCGAGACCCCGGACGAGAGCGAAAAGGTGATCGATTACTACAACGACATGGAGCAGGGAAACCTTGATCCGCGCGGGGTTTCCGACCGGGTGCTCGAGGCCCTGTCAGACATTTACGGTACAACCGTCGAGATCCTGCGCAGGGCTGGTGAAGCTACACCTTCGCCGAGGGCAGGGGGGACGGTTTTCGCCCGCCGGCAGAGCAGCCCGTCGGATTCGGCAGTCTCTTTCGAACTGACACCCGCGGATTCGATTGATGCCGACAGTCACCGGGTATTCAGCAGGATCAAGGGCAAGCCGGACCGGATCGACAGGCTGTTTGTTGACATTGAGGGGTCCGAAGCCGGACGCTAAGCTCACGGCCTCATGGAAGATGGCCGGATTGATGTCAACGCGGTGGAACGGGAGGCCTACGACCTCCTTGAGCGAGTCCCCGAGTTCGTATGGGACGGTGAGTCTCTGCCGGTTCCGGTCGATTCGATAGTCGACAATGTTCTCGGACTGCGAGTCCGGCTGGCCGACGACATGACTTCCGCCCCGGGCTATGAGGACCTGCCCCTGATGCATCTCTCGGGACTGTTGCTCACTGACCTCGGGGAAATATGGGTCAATGCCGAAGAAGCCGAACGATGGCCGGGCAGGCGTCGTTTCACGATCGGCCACGAAGTGGGTCATTACCTGCTCCATCAGGATGAGGCACCACGAATATTCTGTCGGTCGGGTGACATTGTTGACGCTGAAGACGAAGTGCCTGTGCCGGCGCCCCGGTCACCCACCGAATCCGAGGCTGATGCTTTCGCCGCCGCGCTGCTCATGCCCGAGCACCTGATTCATCCCCACCTCGAGAGGCACGGTCGGGATGTCGAAGTCATTCAGGAAATTTTCGGCTGCTCTCTGAAGGCGACGACCTACCGGCTGAAAGCTCTCGACGAGCGATCATCCTGACGCAACCCGGGATCGCGTTCAGAGGGTTTCAGTCAGCCTCAGCGGCAGGGACGAGTGGCGCCTGCCACTCTCGTCGCGTCTGACCCCGCTTTCCAGAGCCGGTCGGTCTCCGACGACCACACACATCTGCCTCGCCCGGGTAATGGCGGTGTAGATCAGCGGACGGGTGAGCATTCCGGAGCTCGACCGGCTGCAGACGAACACAACAACCGGGATCTCGCAGCCCTGCGATTTGTGGACCGAGATCGCGTACGCAAGCTTCAGGTCGCCAGCCTCGTCGTAGGGCACGATCACGGTCTCACCATCATCGGTTTCCAGGACCGCCGTTTCGTCGTCGGGGTCGTCTTCGATCAGAAAACAGATCGTCCCGTTCATCAGTCCGAGTTCGCGTGAGTTGCGGGTCTGAATAAGGCGGTCGCCTATCCGGAACCGCTCCGATAATGCCGGCCTCCCCTTGCCATTCAGCCGCTCCTGCAGGTGGCGGTTGAGCTCGTCGATGCCTGCCTCCCCCCGGTAGACCGGTGCGAGTACCTGGGCATCCCGGATCGGGTCCAGACCCAGACCGGCCTTGACCCGTTCGCCGACCATCTCGACTACGGCATCGCGGCACCGAGCCGGTGTCTGCCGCTCAACGAAGTAGAAGTCCCGTTCCTGGCCCTCGCCCGGCTCAAGATGGGGCAGTTGTCCCAGGTTTACTTCGTGGGCCGCGGTCGTGATCATCGAGCGGGCAGCCTGGCGGAAAATGTGAGTCAGCCGGGTAACCGGCACGATGCCTGACTCGATCAGGTCGGCGAATGGCTTTCCCGCACCGATCGGCGGCAGCTGGTCGGCATCCCCGACCAGCACGATGTGGGTGTCGTGGCCGATTCCACCGAGCAGCACATCTGCCATGTGAAGGTTGATCATCGAGGCTTCGTCAACGACGATCAGGTCGACCGGAAGGGGGTGGCCAGGCTTGAAGGCAGGCTCGGAGCCCGGTCGCCACTCGAGCAGCCGGTGAACAGTCTCTGCCTTGTGACCCGTGGCCTCGGTCAGTCGTCGTGCCGCCCTTCCGGTGGGCGCACAGAGGGCGATTCTCAGGTTTGCGGATTTTGCCTCGGAGACGATCGACCTGGTGCAGACGGTCTTGCCGACTCCGGGTCCGCCCGTGACGATCGATACCCGGTCGGCGAAGGCCCCACTGACCGCCTGCCACTGCTCTCCTGTGAGCGATTCGTCCTCGGGATGATCCGGTTCGTGGTCGAGTGACGCCTCGGCTTCGGCCCGTTCCCGCAGGTCGGAGGCAGTCCGGATCTCCCGATCACGTGTTGCCAGCCGATAGATACGTCCATCCTCCTCAACCAGTCCGGGTGACCTGGTGATGACCTCGGGATCCGGCCGATTGCCGACCAGCTTGGCGATTTCGGTCAGGAGCGTTTCGACAGGCAGGTGGGTGTGGCCGCGGCGGTCTGCCTCACCGAGGAGGTAGTAAGCGGCTGCCTGCGCCCGGCGGTCTGACTCAGGTGGGACATCCGTAGCCATCGCGATCGTGTCGGCGCGGACGAAGCCGACTCCTTCTATCTCGATCAGGCTGTACGGGTCCTCCCGGATCGTCTTCATTGCCTGGTCACCGAACCGGTTGTGGATGCGGGCAGCCAGGTGGGCGAGTCCATGCGGGGCAAGCTCGACGTGCAGATCGCGAACGGCGCGGGTGGCGTACCAGCTCTCGGCCGCGCCTTCGGCCTGTTTGCGCCCGAGTTTGGGCAGCGAGCTGAACACACCCGTCGGGTCAGCTGCGATCTTCTCCATGACTTCGGCCCCGAACAGATCGCAGAGTGCCTCAGCCCGGACCGGTCCGATATGGCGAAGGGTGCTCAGATACGCGACCTGTCCTGCCCGGTCTTCGGGGTCGAGCGGCAGGGCCGTATCTGCCTTGAGCTGGGGTCCGTACCGGTCGTGGTGCTGCCACTCACCAGTCAACCGCGCCCGCTCACCGGGCACCAGGTGGGCGACCGTCCCGGTGACTATGAAGTCATCACCGGTGCCGTCTCTCACCTCAAGTACTGCGTATCCGTCGTCCTCGGCGCGAAAAATTTCCCTGAGCACGTCGACCGCGCCGTCGAAGCGGCCTTCGTTGGTGAAAAGAGGCTCCGGGGTTGCCGTCATGGAGTGAGGGTAATGGCCGGACCGGAGCCAGAGCGTGACCGCGCCCCAGCCCCGTAGACTCGGTGGCGATGTCCGAGACGGGATCAAAGCCCCTTCAGGCTGCTGTGGCCGAAGCTGCCGAAGTCGCCGGGCAGAGCGGGACCCCAGGGACCGGAAGAAAAAAAGCCAGCGGCCGGGCCTCCGACGTTTTCGGTGGAGAGATGCGCCGCCGCGATCTGTTCCCGCTGCTGGTTCTCCACCTGATTCGGGAAAAGCCCTGCTACGGCAACTACCTGATCGATGCGATCGAGAGCATGACCCAGGGCGTCGTGTCGGTCAATCCGAACACCATGTACCCGCTCCTGCGTGACCTTGAGAGCCGCAGGATGATCGAAGGTGAGTGGGAGCATCCGGACAAACGCACCCGTCGCTTCTATTCGATCACTCCTGTCGGAGAAGAGGAATACGGAAGGCTGGTTGGCGAGATCGAGCCCTTCCTCGATTCCGTGATCGAGTCGGTGACCTTGATCAAGCGCGAGGTCTACGGAGACTGACAGCCGGACCCCGGGACTTGCAACACTTGCCTGTCGGCCCTAGGCTGGGTAGATGTACAGCACAGGTGGTATCGCAGACCGTTTTGCACCTCTTGTCGAAGCTGTGGAGCCACGGATCAGTGGACCGCTGCCGGCAGCCGTCCGCTTCTGGGACGGCAGCGAGCTGGGGCCGGGGGAGCGCGGATCGGCTTCCGACACGATCGTGATCGGGAACCGGCGCGGCCTGACTTATGCCGTAATGCGCCCGGATCAGCTCGGTATCGGCCGGGGGTGGGTCTCGGGCGACATCGATCTCGAGGGTGATCTGTACCGGGTGATGGCGGCGGGCGCGAAGCTCTACGGATTTGACTTCACCGTCCGCGAAAAGCTGGAGGCACTCCGTATAGCGGCACGGCTCGGGGCGATCCGGATCCCCCCTCCCGAGCCCCCTTCGGTTGAAGCCAGGGTAGGTGGCCGCCTTCATTCGCTGCGACGAGACCGTGAGGCCATCCAGCACCATTACGACGTCTCCAATGACTTCTACCGGATGATTCTGGGTCCGACAATGGTCTACTCCTGTGCGTACTTCGACGCGCCGGGTGACTCGCTTGAGGATGCTCAGATTCGCAAGCTCGACGTGATCTGCCGCAAGCTCCGTCTCCAGCCCGGCGACCGCATGCTCGACATCGGCTGTGGCTGGGGTTCGCTGATGATTCACGCAGCCGCGAACTACGGTGTCAGAGTGGTCGGGGTGACCCTCTCCGAGGAGCAGGCCGCGTTTGCCCGCAGACGTGTCGTGGAAGCTGGCCTGTCTGACCAGTGCGAGGTCCGGATTCAGGACTATCGGGAAGTTGCTGACGGCCCGTACGACAAGATCGTCTCGGTGGGCATGTTCGAACACGTTGGCTCCAGCCAGCTCGAGCTTTACATGAAGACGGTCACCGACCTGGGTACTCCGGGCGGACTTGCGCTTCACCACGGCATCTGCCGCGTCCATGAGGAGGATGAATCACCGAACACCTTCATCCAGCGGTACGTCTTCCCCGATGGCGAACTTCACAAAGTCGCGACCGTGATCGCAGCGGCCGAGAAGGCTGGCCAGGAGATCCGTGACCTGGAATCGATGCGGGAGCACTATGCGCTGACCCTTCGGCACTGGGTGGCGAACCTCGCGGAGAACAGGGATGCCGCTGTCGCCGAGGTCGGGGTCGAGCGGGAGCGGGTCTGGCGCCTGTACATGACGGCCAGTGCGCTTGCGTTCGAACGTGGTGATGTTTCGATTCACCAGCTTCTGGTGGCGATCCCGGGTGGACAGCACCCTCTTGAACTGGCTCGTCCGCGCTTCGTTGCCGATGAGGTTGAATCCCCATTGCTTGACTGAAGCATCGCCTCCGGGCCCTGTGCTGCCGGGAAGGTAGGTACTAGCGGCCTGCTGCGGCGTCAGAACGCGGTCGTCTCTCCGACTCAACGGAGGTGAACCCATGCCACTCCAACGACCACGCAAAGGCGGTCAAGCGGGCCCGCAGGGCCGCTCGCGAACAGCTTCCGTGCCGGAGTTGCGGATCCGGCGGTGAGCCCGCCCTTCGTCGGCCACGGTACCTCTCCGAGGGCTGGCATCTTGATTCCGCGACCTACTACGGATGCAGGCAGTGCGGACAAAGACTGGCAGCCATTGCTGGCCCGGCCTCGACTCGGGCCTCGGAGGTTGAAGCAGACGGGATTCCCGACCCTGAAGGAACCCTCAGGGCAATCATGACCCGGTATTCGCTGGCACTCCGGAATTTTGACCCGGCGGCGGATGTACCGATCTCGCTGTCGCTCAGGCCAATTCTGGGGCCACCATTTGCCGGAATCACGATGAGTTCAGAAGTCGCCGTTTGTCGGCCCGGCCGTCCGGATCATGTTGCACCGTTCGCCTTCATGCGTAACCGCTTTCCGTGGGTGGTCTTTCGCGTAGATCGGGCCGTGGACGCCCGTGAGGCATCGCTTGGCGCAATCCACGGAGGGCTGGAAGCCCTGCTGGGGGATGAGTCGATCGAAGCGGTATTCACCGCCTCGGTCGATCCGAGGGCAGCGTGGCAGGTGAGCGCGCTTGAGTCCGCAGCCCGCTGAGAGCCGACCTTTGGCCGTTAACCGGCCTTTCAGGTAGCGGAAAGACGCAGCTTGCGCTCGGCCTCGGCGGTCATGCCGGCAATGTTCATCCAGACAGGGTTGACCGCCTCGAAGCCCTTTCGCGTAACCGGAGTCACAGCTTCCAGACTCGCCTCGACGCAGGCATTCAACTTGCGCTGGAGGTCAAGGTCGCTGTCGGCAGTGTCGCGGTTGCGAAGAAAAGACTCATGCCACCGGTTCAGAGAATCTGTCGCCTGATCAAAAATCTGGTCCGGCCCTGTTGAGGACTGGCCGAAGTGAGGCAGGTGGACCGATCCAGCGCCGAGCTCTGCCAGTCTCCGGATGGAGGAAAGGGTGTCGGCAAGTGAGAAGTCCGAGGGCGGGGTGGAAGGCCGGATCACCTTGCTGGAAGGGAGCTGGATTCCGAGCGCGTCGCCGCAGAAGAGTGCTCCCGTGTGGTCGTCGAGGAAGGCCATGTGAGCGCGGGTATGTCCCGGAGTGGCGATCACCTCGAGCGTGCGGTCTCCGAGATCGATCCGGTCCCCGTCGTCAAGTGCCACGATCCGGCTCTCTTCGACCGGTGTCGGCAGGCCGAAGAGGCGTTCGGTTCCTTCACCCCAGACCGAGGTGACGCCGGCGATCAGGCGCCCTGGGTCGACCAGGTGTTCAGCGACACGGCGATGGATATGGATGGTGGCGCCCGGGAACCACCTGGCCAGAAGACCCACCCCGGCCGCGTGGTCAAAGTGGATGTGGGTTAGGACAATCGAGTCGAGCTCGCCCACTCCCATCGCCTCGAGTTGCGAGAAGAGGCCCGCTGCCGTGTTGGCCGGCCCCGAATCGATCAGGCACGGCTTCGGCCCCGGCAGCAGGTGTGCGGCCATCAACTCCGGTTCGCCGAACATCACAGAGTCCAGCGCGACCGGGTTCGGTCCAGCGGGCGGTTCGACTGCCGGTACGACTGATCCCGCCTTTCGGCCTCGGACCCTGTTTCCGGGATTGCTCGCTGAGTGGTCGGCGGATCTCAGATCGCCGAAGACTCTCTCCCGGAGGTGGAATGGAGTGTTCACGGTGCTTATTGAACAGTCTCGTGCGGCGGACGATGCGGTCGACCCCGCACTTTCAGGATAAATCTCCCGAGGCCGCTGCCCCTGACTGCACCTTTAAAGCGAAACGCCCGCCAAATGGCGGGCGCGCTCGCATTGCTTCAGCGTAACTGAGGCTCAGATGGGCTCTACGGAAGCGGCAGCCGGACCCTTCGGTCCGTCTTCTGCTTCGTAGTTCACCTTTGCGCCTTCGGCCAGGGTACGAAACCCGTCGGCCTGGATGGCGCTGTGATGGACGAAGACGTCCTTCGAGCCGTCGTCGGGCGTAATGAAACCGAAGCCCTTTTCATCGCTGAACCATTTAACTGTGCCAGTGGGCATTGAATCCTCCACTTGATGGTGCTGCAAACGCGGAGGATGCTGGTAAAGCAACGACTGCGAGCGCTACACACGTCTTTGCCGGGTCTAATCAACCCGGCCCTATATCGGGACCGTAGCAGGGATCAGGCCTTCTGTGGTGAAGGCCTGACTTTTCCGGCTACCGGCGACCGCGACGTTGCTGCCCGTTGCCCTGGCCTTTACCCTGTTTCGGGTGCTGGCCGGGGCCGCGGCTTTCGCCTTTGCGGGCGCTTCCGGAACTGCCGGATCCGTTCTCGCTCGAGCCGCCGCCGCCTGAGCTGCGCGGTCCGCTGCCCCTGCTGCCGCTTCGGCCCTGACCGTTGCGGCTGCCGCTCTGGCCACCGCGATTGCCGCCCTGGCCACCGCGACTGCCACCGTAGCCCTTGCCTCCACGACCGTTGCCTGACCGCTTCGGCGCGTGGGTTTCGGCGTGTATCGAGACCGGACCGCCACTCTGCTCGTACTCATGGCTGAGTCCGAGAGACTGGGCGATCTTGCCCATGTCGCGGGCCTGCTCTGCCAGCACGAAGCTGATCCCGATGCCGCTGGCACCGGCCCGGCCGGTGCGTCCGACCCGGTGGACGAAGGTGTCCTGATCTTCGGGAAGGTCGTAGTTGATCACGTGGGTGACGTCAGCTACGTCGATTCCACGGGCCGCGACATCGGTCGCGACGAGCGTGTCGACTTTGCCCTTCTCGAAGTCCGAGAGAGCCCGCTGACGTTGATTCTGGGACTTGTTGCCATGCATGGCAACGGCCTTGATCTGCGGACTCTTACCGAGCTTCTTTACCAGTCGGTCAGCACCGTGCTTGGTCCGGACGAAGACGAGCGTGCGGCCGCGCTCGCTGTTCTCGAGTTCGTTCAGAAGCGTTTCGACCTTTGCCTGGTGAGACACGTGGATGAATCTGTGCTCAACCTTGCCCTGCTTTTCCGGAGCCGGCCGATTGACGTGGGTAACCGCGTCGTGCGTGTAAGCATCGGCCAGCTTGCCGGCGGCACCCTCAAGGGTTGCCGAAAAGAAAAGTGTCTGGCGGTCGTTATTGAGCTTCTTTACTATGCGGTCGACAGGGGGCTTGAATCCCATGTCGAGCATCCGGTCCGCTTCGTCCAGCACCAGGTGCCGGACATGGTCGAGAGTGAAGGCACGGCGCTGGAGCAGGTCTTCAAGGCGGCCCGGGCAGGCGACCACGATGTGGGCGCGAGCGGCTCGTTTGGCCTGGGCCTGGATTCCGACACCGCCATAGACGGCGGCGATCGAGAGTGCTCTCGAGCGGCAGATCGAGTCGAGCTCGTCAACTATCTGCGAGGCCAGCTCACGGGTGGGGGCGAGAATCAGCGCAGCGGGACGCCGGTCCTCGGCCTTGACGAGATCGACCAGCGGCACGCCGAAAGCGAGCGTCTTGCCGGATCCGGTCGGGGACTGGACCAGTACATCGCGGCCATCGAGGACGTCTGCGATGACCTGCTGCTGGATCGGAAATGGCGAGGTGAATCCACGCTCGTTGAGAGCGTCTACTACGGGTTTGGACACGCCGAGATCGGCGAAAGACTCAGATGACATGGTTCAACTTCCTTTGTGAGGGGTTTCAGGGAGATCCGGTAACCCACAAAACGCTGCTGCGAAAGGAAGGAACAGAACCTCGACGGTCATCCAGACTGGACGATCGTCTGATTTGAAGCTAGCAGGTAAGACCGGTGGGCAACCGGAGGAGAGTCACACCTGGCCGATATCACCCGATTGCCCGTTTCCCTCCGAGTCACATCGAAGCCTAGGCCTATAGCCTTGTTGACCCGCGAGTCAGTATCTCGCCAAGCTTCCACTCACGACCCCCATGGAGGATCAGAAAAGCTTATGTTCGTTCACAAGGCAGCCGTCGTCGGCGGTGGCACCATGGGTGGCCAGATCGCCCAGGCAATCGCCGCGTCTGACACCCCCGTAGTAATCAAGGACGTCGACCAGAAGTTCGTCGACCATGCCATCGAAGAGGTTCGCAACGTCACATCCGGCCAGCTCGGCGGGCTTGTGAAGAAGGAGAAGATCAACCAGGAGCAGGCAGACGCTCGCCTCGCCGAAGTCATGGGTCTGGTCACGGGTACCGTCACCTATGACGAGTTCAGTGATGTCGATTTCGTGATCGAGGCCGTGCCGGAGAAGATGGCGATCAAGCAGGCCGTCTTCGCAGAGCTCGACGCCGTGACTCCCGGTCACGCCATTCTTTCCTCCAATACTTCTTCACTCTCGATCTCGGAGATGGCCGAAGCGACCATCCGCCCGGACAAGGTTGTCGGCTTTCACTTCTTCTACCCGGCCTCGGTGATGCCGCTGGTCGAGGTAATCATTGGTGATGAGACGACCTCCGAGACGGTTCAGGTCGCATCCAACTTCGCACAGGCCATAGGCAAGCAGCCGATCACCTGCGGTGAAGTCCCCGGCTTCGTGGTCAATCGCATTCTCAACTCGGCCGTCGGAGAGATCTGGCGCGCCCAGGAGGAACAGGGACTTTCCATCGCCAAGATCGACGAAGGCGTCGGTGCCGCCAACGTGGCCCCGATGGGTCCATTCATTCTGGTTGACCTGCTCGGGCTGGACACCGTCTACCACGTAGCTGAGCACCTGCAGGACTCCTACGGCGACTCCTTTTACGTGCACCAGGGAATGAAGGATCTGGTCGCACAGGGCAAGCTCGGTGCCAAGACCGGTGGCGACGGCCTGTACAAGGACGGCCAGCCACAGGTTGCCGGTGACGGTGAGCCGGACGCCCAGGAGCTGGCCGACCTCTTCACGGCCAAGTCTCTGATCGAGGCCTGTCTCCTGCTCGAGGAGGGCGTCGCTTCGGTCCGCGACATTGACGTCGGCATGATGGCCGGTGCCGGCCTGGACCCGCGTCGTGGACTGTTTCCCCCGTTCTGGAAGGCCGACATCGACGGCCTCGATGTTTCACTTGAGCGGATCGAGCGCCTGCATGAGAAACACGGTGAGCGCTTCGCTCCCCCGGTGACCCTCAAGCGCCTGGTCGCGCAGGGCCGTCACGGTTTCAAGACGGGACAGGGCTTCTACCCTTACCCGCAGGCCGACGATGGCGACCAGCCTGAGAAGGTCAAGCTCGAGACCCGAGGCGACGTAGCGATTGCCTGGCTCGCCAATCCACCGATGAACGCGATCTCCCCCCAGGTGATTGAGGATCTCGGCACCGTCTGGGAGAAAGTCAAGGCTGACGAAAACGTCGGCGCCATGATCATTGCCTCAACCATGCCGATCGTCTTCTCGGCTGGCGCTGACATCAAGGCATTTACCCAGATGGACGCCGAGGGCGGAGCGAAGCTGATCCAGGAAGGCCATGAGCTGCTCAAGGATTTCGGCAACGGCCGTGTCGTGACGATTGCTGCGGTCAACTCACTCGCCTTCGGTGGCGGTTGTGAGCTGGCCATGGCCTGCGACTTCCGGATTGCTGCCGAGTCGGCTGTCTTCGGGCAGCCCGAGATCAAGCTCGGAATCATCCCCGGCTTTGGCGGGACCCAGCGACTGCCGCGGCTGGTCGGCTGGAACAAGGCGTTGGAGATGAACCTGGTCGGCGACCCGATCTCCTCGCTCGAGGCACTCGACTTCGGTCTTGTGACCAGGGTGGTGCCCGATCAGGAGATGTTCGACACCGCAGTGAACTGGGGCCGGAAGTTGGCCGGCCAGGCGCCTGTCGCAGTCGAGCAGATCAAGCAGGTCTCATTCACGGGCGGTGACACCGACGAGGGAATAGACGCCGAGAAGCAGGGTTTCGCCACCGTCTTCTTCACCGAGGATGGCAAGGAGGGGATTTCTGCCTTCCTTGGTAAGCGCAGCCCGAAGTGGCAGGGCAAGTAGTTTCGGCCTGAGATTCAACCGGTCCGCTCCCGAGGGGGCGGGCCGGAGTCCCGGGCCGGCCGTTTCTCAGCGCCGGCCGGAGACTCCGAGACGGTAATGCAGGTATTCCTCGCTCCATCGCGGGCTTACGGTTACCGCTACGTAAACCTCCTGGGGCCGACCCTTTGAGTTCTTCACAATCACTCCTTCGGTGGCCGGTCGGGGTTTGTCTGAGCGCACGATCACCTGTCCGGCGCCCTTGAGGACTGTCTTCGCACTGGGGCGTAGGACCTTCAACGCAATGTCTCCCTGATACTGAGCAGCGGTGATCAGCAGGCGACTGCGCGGGGCGATCAGGACCCGGTAGACATCGGCCGTGTCCTTTGTCCTGCTGAGAGTCGCGCCCACTGTGCCCGCACGCTGCTGGGCCGGGTTCCAGACGAGGGCGGCTTTGCCAGGCAGCAGTGAGCCGTTGATCCACCCGATATCGTCATTCGGTTCCCTGGGGTCGGCTGGAGGAGTCTTTGTGGTGAGTGCGGAGCCGATGCTGAGCAGGCCCTCGCCGTACAGCGGGTCACGCCCCGGATCCCCGAGGTCGGTAGCTGAGGATGTCAGCAGGCGGCCGATCTGCCGGGCATCCAGACCCGGACGCGCCTGAGTGAGCCAGGTGGCGGCGGCCGAAACCATGGGCGCCGAGAAGCTGGTGCCCGAGTTCAGGGCCCAGGGCAGGGTATCGCTCTCATCCGTCTCACCGGATACCCAGGGTGAGTAGACGAGGGCTCCGGGCGCGGTGATGTCCACCTGCCGGTTGCGCGTCGCAAACGTTGCGACCAGATTCGCGCTGTCGGTGGCTGACACCGAGATCACGTGGGGGTCGGTCGCCGGGCGCATTGCGAGGTTGCCGAGCTTCTCGAACGTGTTGCCGGCTGCCGCCACCGGGAGAACGCCCTTTCGCACCGCGGTCTCGGTGGCGACGAAGTGGGAGAAGCAGGCTGAGGAGGCGAAGCCGTAGCTCATGTTGATGACCGCAACCCCGGCCCTCGCAGCAGCCAGAACCGCCTTGGTGGCACCAACGCAGTCATCGCCGGAGGGAAAGAGCGTCATGTTCATCCCCGGCCAGACGCCCACGATTCCTCCGCTGCCGGACCTGATTGCATCTCCGCCGGGAGAGCCGGCGATCGCGGCCACAGCCGTACCGTGGCTGTCTTCGGAAGACCCGAGTGAGAACCCTCCGGTGAGCCTGGACGAGCCGAGGTCCGGGTGTGCCGGGTTCAGGGATTCTTCGATCAGGGCCAGTCGCGGACTGTTCGGAGTGACCGGAGGTGGGGTGATTTCGACGGTGTTGACTATTCGATTCAGCCACCACTGGGTCTCCGGGTCGTAGTCGCCCGGGTAGCCGCTGGCCAGGACCGGAACGTCGGGCTCCGCGTAAACCAGCCGACCTGCTTTGCGCAAGGCGGATGCGAGATGGTTCGCGTCCGCGCGGGCTATTGAGTAGATGCCGGTTGCCGCGTCAACCACACTCGCTCCCTCGCGACGGGTGATCCGGCGGGTTACTGCATCAGGCTCGGCCCCGATGATCCAGCGTTCGGACTCCGTGGCCGAAATGTCCGCGTCGCTGATGACGGCTTCCTCGGGAAGGACCATCGGTGGGACGGCACTGGAAAGTGGGGCTCCGTTGGGCACCGATCCTGCGGCAATCGCGACGGACACCAGCCCGACCATGAGCATTGCGAGCACCGCGACCGCCACGAGCAACAGCGGAAGCTGCTTCATGGCCCCGGATACATCTCCCTTTTCCATTCTCTTCGCCAACCCACCCTGCCTGGTCCGGTTTTGATCTGAACTCATATAACCCGCGACATGGCTGTCTGTACCGGAGCCACGGTAATTAATCTGAATGGTAGCCGTGACGGGCCGGGTTTACGGGCCGTTGGCTCTCTAGGGTAATCGGATGCCTATCCCGAAAGCGGCCCTTTTCGATAATGACGGCCTTCTGCTCGACACCGAGTCGGTGTGGAGCCGGGCTGAACAGACCCTGTTCGAGAGGCGCGAGCGGACTTTCACGATCGAACACAAGCGGGCGCTGGTCGGCTCGTCGGAAAAGATCGCAGGGCGAAAGCTGGCCCTTTTTCTCGACGAACCGGGTCGCGAGCAGGAGATCATGGAAGAGCTCAACGTACTCGTGCTGAACGAGCTTGAGGGTGGTGTGGATCCCATGGTGGGCGCGGTCGAGCTGGTCGAACTGCTGCGAGGTGAGGGTGTGCCGGTAGGCCTTGTCTCCAACTCGCCGCGACGCTTCATAGAACGCTCTCACGAGGTTGCAGCGACCGGAATCGAGTTCGATGTCGTGATCAGCGGTCACGAGGTCCCGGCGGCCAAGCCCGCACCTGACGCTTATCTGGAAGCCTGCCGTCAGCTCGGGGTTGACCCCGGCAGGGATGTGGTGGCGCTGGAGGACTCACCGGGCGGAGTCGCTGCTGCAGTCGCGGCAGGGCTCTTCGTGATCGGAGTGCCCTCGGTCCCCGGTATCCACCTTGAGGCCGACCTTGTTGCATCCTCCCTTGAAGAGGATGCGGTACTCGAGAGCATCGGCATCACGCCGCTTCATCGCCGGATCTGAACGGAACGGTCCTACTGGTCGAACGCTCGGCGCCGCCGCAGGACCCGCTCGACGATTCCCAGCGGTTCCTCCAGCGACTCCGCCAGCCCGGGCCAGGCCTTGCCCTCTGCCAGTACCGCGTCGGTCAGCTCGGTCAGCTCGGGCAGCAGTTCCTCCAACCGGTCCAGATCTGCTGCATGCTCCGGCAGATCCAGGATGGTGTCAAGCTCGACGATTGAGGACCGCACAGCCACCTCGATCGTCAGCGCCGCGCTCATCTCCCGCCCACCTTCGAGGTCCGACCTGATCCGCGGGATCAGAAACTCACAGGCTGCCGCCCGGTCCGTTTCTCCGATGATCGCCGCAATCCTGGCCAGTGGCCGGGTCCGGTTCATCCTCTCTCGCCGCGGACTGGCGGTGCCTCCGCGGGCATCGATCTCGAAGGCTTCCAGATAGAGGCCGTCGGAGAGACGGTCGCCATCGCCGAAGCCGATCCTGGCTCCGACAACGTCATCGATCCCGATTGACTGGACATAGGGTCGCCCGGTCGCGGCGGCCTCGGCAGCCAGTGCCCGGTCCAGGGTGGAGAGGGCTTCGCCCATCAATTCGTCAACCCGTTCGTCCGCCGTCGCGGGTACCAGCCATTCGGAG
Source organism: uncultured Solirubrobacterales bacterium (assembly GCA_903933815.1). Taxonomy (GTDB): domain Bacteria; phylum Actinomycetota; class Thermoleophilia; order Solirubrobacterales; family 70-9; genus 67-14. The sequence continues at coordinate 2,741 of CAIZLN010000084.1, read as the reverse complement.
GCTTCATTGTCGTTCCAGAAGGGCAGGAACGCCCGGATCATGGTCACGGTAGTGAGGGTTACAGTCGGTTGATGCTCCCGGCCCGTGGACTGCTTCGGCTTGCGACGTCGGCGACGGGCGGGCGGCAATGCCCCCTCGGTCTCGATCACCAGAACGCGCTGGTCTTCACCTTGCCGGTCCAGATAGCGACCGCTTTCCAGCCTGAGCGTGCCGGTCAGTTCAATCTGGACAAACCCGAATAGCGGGCTGATCAGTTTCGGTTGCCCTTGTCCGGCCCGTCGGCTTCGAGCGCACTCTGCGATGGCTCGGTCGGGACTTCCGGGTTGCGGATCTCACCGAGGCGCTCGGTCAGCGCGCGCCATTGTTCGGCGCCGAGGGTGGTGTTGACCGAGCCGCCGGCAAGGTTTGTGTCTCCGGCTGGCCTGAAGCCTACGTGCAGGTGGTCGTCGTGGTCTGACATCGCGAATCCGGCCGGCTCCGGGTAGTCGATCAGGGAGATGACCTCATCTGGTGCCATCGTGCCTTGAAGGCTCAGTATCTCTCTGGCTACGAGGTCGGTCAGCGAGCCGGGTCCCTGGGTGGCGGAGGTGACCACCTCACCATTGATCGCTGCTATGTCGATGGCGGCCCCGTAGCTGTGGTTGGACGTGTAGCCCGAAGTCGTGATTGAAACTTCACGACCGCAGAGCATTGAGGTGATCAGGAGGTCGTACCCCTTTTCCGTTACGAAGGCGAGCGTCGCAAGTACGCGCCGGTCGATCGCGCCGTTGGCTATGTATTGACGGTCACACTCACCGATGCTCAGCTTGGGGTCGCTGAGAACGCGTCGCTGGAGGGCTGACTTGGACAGCAGCAGCACACCGCCGACACCGAGGCGGTCGGCGAACCGGTTCTTGCCGTTGGCGTTGTAGATGTTGGTCTCGGCCAGCAGGGTCCAGCCGTCGAGGAACGGCTTTGGATCAATCTGAGGCGTATCTTCGCCGCCCGGCTGGATCGAGAAGGTGATCGCGGCGGTGGGCTTTTCGGCGAGCCGGCCGAGCACTGTACCTGCGATTACCCGTGAGCCCTTGACGAGCGGCTTGAGGTCTGTGGACTCTTCGTCGAAGCGGTAGATCCCGGAAGCGCTACCGTCGTAGATCACGTAGTCACCGGGCTTGCCTTCGACTCCTCCTGAGGGGATCGGCTCACTGACCGACACTCCTTCAACCGTAGCCCGCTGCTGGTTCCGGGGACGCAGCGGATTGGCGTAGACCCGGCTGCGCATGTTCTCGGTGTTGTTGCCGGTATCGGCCGGGGCTGTCTCGCGCGAAAAGGCAGCCTGCTCGGCGCGGCGGTCTTCGGCTGCGGCCAGGGTCGGCTCGCCGCCCGTTGTGCCCGCGGGGTCTCCGGATCGGGCCTGCTCCGTGGCGGCGGCTTCAGCGGCTTCCGGGTCGGCGAGGACCTCAGAGATTTCATCGGCCGCGGGCTCTCCCGCAACCTTGTCGGAACCCTCAGGCTGCACCTGAGGGTCAGAGTCGGACATGGCTCCTTCGGGGCGATCCTGAGCCTTCGCCTGACCCATGTTGAGGGCACCATCGGGGGCGGGGGCAGGTCCAGGAGAGGGAGCGGCACTCCCGGCGTCGGACTCCCCATCCGGTTCGTCCCGTCGGGGAACCGGATGGACGGTCGCCACCGAACCCAGGCCTGCGTAGGAGTAGCGGTTTCCGTAGGCATCCTCGATCACAACCGTGCCGGCGTTGCGGTCAACTGAACGGACTATGGAGTCGTTGACCGCGATCACTGGCGATCCGCCCTCTGCCTCGATCTCGATCGACCGCCGGTCGCCATCAGAGCTGACGTCCTGCGACTCGGCCCCATTGCGTCCGGCCTCACGGGGCGAGACCTTGCCTTCGTAGTCGACATCCTCGGCGGCAACCGGGAACCGTGCTCCCTCAGTCAGTCCGGTCAGCGCGCTGATCATTTCCGTTGGTATCTGGGAGTAGGCAGCGGCGTTGGCGAGGATGTCCTCGACGTACCAGTCAGCTCGGTTGTAGGCAAAGATTGCTGAGCTCGGGTCGTCTGCGTAGCCGCTTGCGGCAAGGTAGTTGCCCGCCGCGCAGATCGCATCAACCGGGTTGTAGGGGTCCTTCAGACGGTCACCGTTGGCGTCGACACCGTACGCCTCCCAGGTTTCGGGCATGAACTGCATCCAGCCCTGGGCACCGGCATAGGAGGTGCTCAGGTTGGTTCCGAACTCGGTTTCGATCCGGTTGATCGCGGCCAGTACCTGCCACGGGATCCCGTACTCGCTGCCGCAGGCCTGGTAGATCGGCAACAGGAAAGGCGGGATCTCGAAGTTGTTGATCAGGAAGTTGGGAACGGCCAGCGGGGCATCCGGGAGCGGATCCGAACTGTCAACCGCATCCGGCGAAACGCCTCCACTGAGGCTTGGATCCTCTTCGATGAACTGGGGGTTCCGCGAGGGCGCAGGGATGCTTTCGCCACCGGCATTATTCGAGCCGCTGTCCGGTGCGAATCCCCCTGAAGGGTCGCCTGCCGGTGGGCGCGTCTGGGTGGGCCGCGGCGCAGTCGCGACCGGCTGGTCCGGCTGAACGGTTTCGGCAGAGGCACCGGAGCAGGTCGGCTGGCCCGGGACGCAGGAGGTTTCGAGGGCTGCGGTACGGCCTGGTGCCGGGGGTCCAGCCGGGCCATCGGCAGCCATCGCACCAGCAGTCGTGAGCCCGGAAAAGAGCAGGACTGCG
>CAIZLN010000083.1 GCA_903933815.1 uncultured Solirubrobacterales bacterium | reverse complement strand
GTGAGTACGCGGCTGATGCCGGAGGCGCGGCGATCTGCGGAAACCCCGAGTCCCTGGCCAGCGCGCTGCTTCGACTCGAACAGGGGGCCGAGGCGATCCCGATGAAGGGCCACATCAACGAGGCTTCCGAGCCGCTCTACATCGTCAAGCCGTTCAAGTCCAAGGGTATGGCGGGACTGTTCTCGACCCACCCCCCGATTGAGGAGCGGGTCAAGAGGCTCCGCCAGATGCGCCCCTCGCTGTAGGGCTGACATTCGGTCGGGACGCTATAGTTTGTGAAGTAACCGAAACCCGATAGAGATTTAGGGGATTCATCGATGGCACCCGATACCAAGCAGCCGCTGGCAGTGGAAGAGATCAGCGCCCAGGAGGCATTCGAGGAGATCGAGGGCGGCGTCGTCCTGATCGACACTCGTGAACCATACGAGGCCGCTGAGGCCCGGATCGAGGGTGGCAAGCTGATTCCGCCTGCGACGCTCATCGCGACGATCGAGGAAACCGCGCCCGACAAGTCGGCCCGGACCATCGTTTACTGCCGCTCCGGTATCCGTTCAGCGACCGCCGCAGAGCAGATGATGGAACTCGGATATACGGATGTGGTTTCGGTGGCTGGCGGGATACTCGACTGGCAGGCCCTCGGCCTGCCAGTAGTGACCGAGGCCAAGCTGACCGACGAGCAGCGCAACCGGTATTCACGACACACCCTGCTCCCGGAAGTCGGGGCATCCGGTCAGGTCAAGCTGCTCGAGGCGAAGGTCCTGCTGCTCGGTGCGGGCGGGCTCGGCGCTCCGACGGCTCTGTATCTCGCTGCGGCAGGGATCGGCACGATCGGTCTGGTCGACGACGACGTCGTGGACGCTTCGAACCTGCAGCGCCAAGTGATCCACAACACCGAACGCATCGGCGACTCGAAGACCTCGTCGGCTCGAAAGACCATCGAGGCACTCAACCCCGACGTCAAGGTGCGCGAATACAACTACCGGCTGGACTCAGGAAACATCCTCGAGACGATTGCCGACTACGACATCATCGTCGACGGTGCCGACAACTTCCCGACCCGGTATCTGCTCAACGATGCCAGCGTACGGTTGAACAAGCCGGTCGTGTCGGCCTCGATCCTTTCCTTCGACGGGCAGATCTCGACCTTCGTGCCTCATGAGGGCCCCTGCTATCGCTGCCTGTATCCGAGCCCCCCGCCGCCGGAACTGGCACCCAGTTGCTCGGCTAACGGCGTGCTGGGTGTCATGGCCGGCGTCATGGGCCTGCTCCAGGCCAATGAAGTGATCAAGCTGGTGCTCGGCATCGGTGAGCCGCTGGTCGGCCGCCTGCTGCTTTACGAAGCTCTCGGTACGAGATTCACCGAGCTGAAGGTAAGGCGTGATCCGGCCTGTCCGATCTGTGGTCCGGACGCGGTCGAAGTGCCCGAGTCCGAGCTCGGAGCTTTCCCGGACTACGAAGCCTTCTGTGGCGGACATGTCGGCTCCTGAGCCGGCGCGCCTGCGCAGCGACTCGTCACGCTAGGATCCGCCCATGCCCTCAGTCAGAGTTCCCCCAGTCCTGCGTCAGCACACCGGTGGTGCGACCGAGGTCTCCGTAGAAGGCGACCGGGTCGGCGTCGTCCTGGAAGCCCTTGTCGCCGAACACCCCGATACGAAGGCTCAGATCTTCTCCGAGGAGGGCGAGCTGAACCGCTTCGTCAACATCTACCTGAACGACGAAGACGTCCGGGTGCTTGACGGCCTCGAGACCGCCGTGTCCGAGAACGACACGATCATGATCCTGCCGGCTATGGCCGGCGGCTCCCGCTCACAGGCACCTGCAGCTACATTCGGCGGCCTGAACTCGCCAGCTGCTGAACCCGGCCGAAGATGCTGAACCCGGCCGACTCAGGTCGGGAAGTCTGGTGCTTCGCCCGGCACGTCGCCGGGAAGGACGGTGTTTCCGTCTGCTTCGAGCTCGGCGAGGATCCTGCGGGCCTTCTCTTCGGCGAGGGCGGGCACGACGATTTCCCGGGGTCCGGCGGCGAGGAAGTCGGGCACATCGAATCCGCGGGCGCGGCGTATCAGGCAGGGGATGCCTTCGGCGTTCAGCATGCCTTCGATCATCTCGGCCTCGGACTGGTTGGACGCCCAGGCGACCTTCACCGGTTCCGGAGCTCTCGGCTTACGAGATCTGAATATCGACATCCTCGACCTTGCTGCCTTTGATGCGGAAGGCCTTGACTGCCGGTGTGTCCGGGTGTTCGAGGGAAACGATGAAGTAGACGGCATCGGGCCAGCCCGATGCGAGGTTGATGTCGGTCTGCGACGGGTAGGCGGGGGTCCGGGTGTGCGAGTGGTAGATGCCGGCGACCTGCTGGCCGTCATCG
>CAIZLN010000082.1 GCA_903933815.1 uncultured Solirubrobacterales bacterium | reverse complement strand
TGCCCGTGTCAACCGGAGTGACCAGCCCGATCCACAGTGAAGAGAGTCGCGGAGTGAGGATTGGAACCCGGATCATCAAGGGGCGCCGCTTGCCCATCGCGTCGGCCATCACCTCCATCATCCCGCCATAGGTTGTGACATCGGGCCCGGCGATCTGAATCTCCTCCCCCACCCAGGGTCCCGGACTTCCTGCGAGGGCCAGATATTCGACGACGTCGTCAACGGAAATCGGCTGCGTGCGGGTCGTAGTCCATTTCGGAGTGACCATCGCCGGCAGCTTCCTGACAAGGTGGTAAACGGTCTGAAACGACTCGCTTCCCCCGCCAAGCACGACTGCGGCCCGAAGGTAAGTCAGAGGAACCCCGGTTGAGGCCAGGGCTTCGGCGGTCTCGTGGCGGGAACGGAGGTGCTTCGACTTGCCCTCACCCAGGCCGCCGAGATAAACAATCTGGCTGACCCCCGCATCAGCTGCTGCCTTCGCGAAGTTCAGTGCTCCCTCGAGGTCGAGCTTTTCGAAATCGCCATCTCCGCCCCGACCCATCGAGTGGACCAGGTAGTAGGCGACGTCTATGCCTTCCAGCGCAGGAGCCAGAGTTGAAGGATCCAGCACGTCCCCCCTGACGACCTCGCAGCCGGCCTCCGCCAGCGCAACGGCGGAATCGGGCCTGCGGGCCATACAGCGTGGCGGCACGCCAGCCTCGGCCAGCCGCCGGGCCAGCTTTCCACCGATGTAGCCGGTAGCTCCTGCGATTAGTACTTTCTCAGCCATAGAGTCCCCCGGTCACCTCGCGCAGCTTTGCCCGATCGTGTCGAGCGCCGATTTTGCGCACCGTTCCGGACCTCGAGCGCATGATCAGCGACTCGGTCGTGGCAAAGCCCTTGCTGCGTCGCACTCCGTCGAGCAGATCGCCATCGGTCACACCGGTCGCCGCGAAGAAAACGTCATCACCGCTGATCAGGTCTGTCGATGTCAATGTCTTGTCGAGGTCGTAGCCCGCGTCGATCGCGGCCTGCCGTTCGCCGTCGTCCCGTGGCCACAGTCTGCCGATTATCTCGCCTCCCAGGCACTTGATGGCGGCAGCGGCGAGCACTCCCTCAGGGGTGCCGCCTATTCCCCAGAGCAGGTCGATTCCCGTGTCCTCCGAGACGGCCAGGAGCGCTGCCTGTACATCACCATCGGTAATGAAACGGATTGTCGCTCCAGCCTCGCGGATCTCGGCGACTACGCCATCGTGCCTTGCTCTGTCGAGCACGGTGAGAGTTACATCTTCCGGCCCTCCCCCCTTGCGCTCACCGATCTTGCGAATCAGATCGCCAATCGGTTCATCGAAGCTGAGCAGGTCGGAGAACTCGGACGAACTCGCCATCTTCTCCATGTAGACACACGGGCCAGGGTCGAACATCGTGCCGCGCTCGGAAAGGGCAATGACTGCGAGAGCTCCTCCAAAGCCCCGGGCGGTAAGGGTCGTCCCCTCGAGCGGGTCGACGGCAATGTCGACCACAGGAGGACTGCCGTCGCCGATCTTCTCACCGTTGTAAAGCATCGGGGCTTCGTCCTTCTCGCCTTCACCTATGACCACAACGCCGTCCATCGGGACCGTGTCGAGCAGCAGGCGCATCGCGTCTACGGCAGCGCCATCGGCAGCGAGCTTGTCCCCCCTGCCGACCCATCTCGATGCGGCCAGCGCGGCTGATTCAGTCACCCTTACGAGTTCGAGGGCAAGGTTCCGGTCAGGTTTCGTTCCCGAGCGGACATCATTCGAAATTATTCCCATTGGAGAGAAGGCTACAACGGTGGGCTGCCCCGCGAGCGGAGCGGGCCAGCCTCACCAGACAGGTCCCACGCCTCACCCGCACCGAAGACCCAACCGCCGGGATGTATGGTGGCCCGGTGACTGCTTCCAGATGGGGTCTTACCCTGCCACTTCCCGGCACTCCGTTGTCCGATCACCGGCCCTTTGTCGAGCAGGCTGAAGCTGAGGGCTACACCGACCTGTGGACCGGTGAAACCGGAGGACCCGACGGCTTTACCCCGCTCGCGCTGAGCGCCGCCTGGACATCGAACATTCGCCTCGGAACGGGCATCGTTGGAGTCTTCCAGCGCGGTCCGGCACTGCTGGCCCAGCAGGCCGCCGCAATGACCGATGCCTCCTCCGGGCGCTTCGTGCTCGGTATCGGAGCATCCTCGGATCGCATGGTCGCTGGCTGGAACGAGATCCCTTTCGAAAAGCCGCTCAGCAAGGTTGAGAAAACCGTTGACTTTCTGCGAGTGGCTCTCGCTGGCGAGAGAACGACTACCGGCTTCAAGCTCGAGACGGCACCGACCAGACCCACGCCGATTGTCCTGGCCGCCCTGCGGGGCAAAATGCTGAGACTGGCCGTCGACAAGGCCGATGGGGCGTTCACAAACTTCCTGCCGATTGGCGGGCTGCCGAAGGTAGTCGAAGGTATCAGCGGCTCAGCCCCGGACTTCGAGCTTCTGTGCCGCTTTTTCTGCATCCCCGGCGAGCGTGATCAGGTCGAGCCTCTCGCCCGGTTCATGTTCTCTTCCTATGTGACCGTGCCGGTCTATGCGAGTTTCTTTCGGTGGCTCGGATACGAAGCCGAAATCGCAAATATGGTCAAGGCCTGGGAGGAAAAAGACCGTGCCAAAGCTGCTGCAGAGGCCCCCTGGGACCTGATCGAAAGCACGTTCCTGCTGGGTTCACCGGAGCAGATTCGAGACCGCCTTGATGAATATGTCGCAGGGGGCATCACCTTGCCGGTGATCACTCCGATCACCACGCCGGAGAAGATGGGGCCGCTTATTTCCTCGCTCGCTCCCTGAGCGGAGCGCCTGTCCACTCACCCGGTGCCGTCTGCCTCCGGGTTCTCCCAGACCGACTTCTGCCAGGGCGGAGTTATTGGATAAAAGTCTGCCGGCCGGGCAAGTGGGCCGCCCCGGACTCCTTCTAGGGGAATCAGTCGGATCATCGACGCCGGTGTTCTGGTCGGGTACCTGTCAGCGGGTGATCCCGCGACGTTGCCCGCGTGACTGCCTCCGGCTATCAGGAGGGCGCCGCTCGCCGGTCCCCAGCCGCCGCGCTCACGGAAGCCGGCCGCTTCGGCGGCCCGGCTCAGAAACTCCGAGCCGATATCCGAGCCCCAGTTGAGCGCCGAGCGGGTGTGGTTGTATCCGGCATGGGATGAGGCCCGCTGATCAACCTCACCGTCCGGGCTGACCCTCACCTGCGTTGACTCCCAGTCATGCCGATGGAAGCCTTTTTGCTCGATCACGGGAACGCCTCTGAAGGATGCACTCTCGGGGTAGTAGGCCCAGTACTGGAGATAGAGGTTGCCCTCGCCTTCGCCCTGACATTCGCCAGCCGGAAGCTGATCCAGGTCGCCACTTCTTCCAGCTTCGCGACAGTCGACCACGCGCGTGAAGAGCGTCACCGGCTCACCAGCGGTTGACTCCCCAACCACGCCCCTACCCCCTGCGTTCGCACAGGCAGCAGACCTGCATGAGCGGAAGTCAACCGGCAGCCCGAGGAGGTCAGGTCCAAAAAGCAGATCAGGCACATGGGACCTGAGCAGCCCGGCGACTTCCGGGCCGTACTGCTCCTCCAGAGATCCTTCATCGAAGCAGCCCTCCGAAAGTGAGGCCGCGCAGAGTAGAGATCGACTCACCGACTGAACGACGGCCAGACCCGGCACGAGACCGCTCGCAAGAGACAACCCCGTAATCACGGCCGAGACGAGCAGCACAAGCCCCACCCATTCGATGCTCGCCTGCCCGGAGTGATCGCGAAAGGCGCTGCCACAGGACCGCTCATTTTCAGACAGGTGCCTCATGGCAGAAAACTAGGAATCACCCGGCTGCTGTTGTGAGACATGGATCGAAAAACGGCAACGGACCGGCAACGAGATACCTACATCTGCCGGCGAAGCCAGCGCCACGGGCTGTAAGCTTGCGACATGTCAGGCAAGCTCGATTCAAGCCGAAACACTCAGGGGTCCGAGACATCCTGGAAGCGATGGGGTCTGCTGGTGGTCGTCGTCCTGACGCTTGTCGTCGTGCTGCAGAACTCCCAGACGGTCGACTTCAACCTGCTCTTCATCAGTACTTCCGCGCCCCTGATCCTCCTGCTGCTGGTCTTCACCCTGTTGGGAGCGGCGATCGGCTACCTCGCGCCACTCGTCAGGCGCGGACGCGACAAACGCTGATCAAGTATTGAAGCCAAGCCTTCGGCGCGCGATCTCCACTGCCTCCGGGTTGGAATCGACAAGCAGGTATCTGCGGTCGAGATCTTTGGCTACAGCGCCGAGGGTCCCACTGCCGGCAAAGAAATCCAGACACCAGTCACCCGGTCGGGTCGAGGCCTGAACCATCCGGCGGAGAATCCCTTCCGGCTTCTGAGTCGGGTAGCCGGTCTTCTCGGAGCCGTTGGTCGCAACGATCGTGTGCCACCAGACATCGGTTGGCAACTTGCCGCGAGCAGCCTTCTCCGGGGTGACCAGGCCCGGGGCCATGTATGGCTCGCGGTCAACGGACTCAGAGTCAAAGAAGTACTGCTTCGGGTCCTTGACATAAACGAGGATCGTGTCGTGCTTGGCCGGCCACCTTTTCCGGGTGCGGGCCCCGTAGTCGTAGGCCCAGATGATTTCGTTGAGGAAACAGTCCCGGCCGAAGATCTCGTCAAGCAGGATTTTGCAGTAGTGGGCCTCGCGGTAGTCGATGTGGAAATAGAGGGTCCCCGTGGAAGTGAGCACCCGGCTGGCTTCCTCCAGGCGCGGAGCGAGGAATGCCAGGTAGTCGTCGAAGCTGTCCCGGTAAGAGGAGCTCTTCAGCAGTTCGGTTCGGTAACGCCTGCCCTCAAAGCCCGTTCGGTCCCCGTCGGGGTCGGCCACGGTCTCGACGGTCCTGCGGGTCTGAGTGGAGCCGGTGTTGAACGGGGGATCGATGTAGACCATCTGAAAGCCGGCATCGGGCAGGCCCGAGAGTACCTCCAGATTTTCACCCAGGATTACCTCGCTTTGCGCGGGCATGTACTCAGAGTGAGCCGAGTTCACTGACGATGTCGGAGACGATCGCCTTCGCATCACCGAAGACCATCGAAGTCTTCGGGTTGTAGAAGAGGTCGTTGTCGATTCCGGCAAAGCCGGGGCTCATCGATCGCTTGAGCACCAGCACCTGCTGGGCTTCGTCAACCTCGATAATCGGCATTCCGTATATCGGGCTTGATTCGTCCGTCTTGGCTGCGGGATTGGTGACATCGTTGGCGCCGATGACAACACACACGTCGGTCTGCGGCAGCTCGGAGTTGATGTCCTCCATCTCACGCAACTGCTCGTAGGGCACGTCGGCCTCTGCGAGCAGCACGTTCATGTGACCGGGCATACGTCCGGCAACAGGATGAATGGCGTAGTTGACCGTTACGCCCTTTCTGGTCAGCTCATCGGCCATCTCGCGAACGGCATGCTGGGCCTGAGCGACAGCCAGCCCGTAACCCGGCACGATCACGACCGAGTCGGCATAGGCGAGCTGGATGGCAGCATCCTGGGCGGTCATTGAACGATGCGGGCGCTGCTCCCCGGACCCTGCTCCCGCCGCAGGGGGGGCGCCGAAACCGGCGAACAATATGTTCGGCACCGAGCGATTCATCGCAGTTGCCATCTCAAGCGTGAGTATCGTGCCGGAGGAGCCGACCAGAGTGCCACCGACGATCAGGGCGGTGTTGTCGAGGGCGATGCCAGCGGCTGCAGCTGAGAGCCCTGTGAAAGCGTTGAGCAGCGATATCACCACCGGCATGTCGGCCCCACCGATTGGCAGCACCACCATCGTCCCGAGTGCCGCCGCAAGGACCAGCATCAGGATGAAGACCGGCTGGTTGAGGTTCTCGAGATCGTTATTGACTCCGAGGTAGGCACAACCGGCGATCAGTACGAGCAGCAGCAGGCCGTTGATCACCTTCTGACCTGGCAGGCCCATCGGCTTGCCCGGGATCAGTTCCTGAAGCTTGGCAAAGGCGACATTCGATCCCCAGAAGGAAATCGAGCCGACGATCATCGCCAGCAATGTCGGAATGAGCACTTCCAGCGGGACCGAGACAGTAATGCTGAAGTT
>CAIZLN010000081.1 GCA_903933815.1 uncultured Solirubrobacterales bacterium | reverse complement strand
GTGACAAAGGTCCGGTAGCGCATCCTCGATGTGCCGGCCATCACCGGAACGAATGTCCGGACTATCGGAACGAACCTGGCCAGGACAACTGTTTTCGGACCATGCTTTTCGAAGAACTCTGCTGACCGGTCAACGTATTCACGACGGAAGAAACGGCTGTCAGGGCGGTTGAAGAGAGGAGGTCCGAACTTGCGGCCGATCGCGTAGCCGACCTGGTCACCAGCTATCGCAGCAATCGGGATCGTCACGAGAAGTACCCATATGTCTGGAAGGACGCCACTTGCCGAAAGCAGTCCCGCCGTGAACAGGAGGGAGTCCCCGGGAAGGAAGAATCCGATCAGCAGACCGGACTCGATGAAGACAATGGCCAGAACGCCCAGGGTCCCGAACGTGCGGATCAACTGCTCGGGATCAAGCCAGCTCGGGCCGAGTGCGATCGGCAGGCTGGTCAGTGCCTGGTGGAGAAAATCCATGATGCGATGGTACGGGTAGGACCGGATTGTCGTCGGAGGGGGAGGTGGGGAATGCGTGCGTCCGCGGTCTGTCGCGCCTGTTCAACCTGCGTCCGGTGGTATTGGGTAGTATCGAATGCGAAGTCGATTGTGCCCCGAAAGCGGGGTCAGGGAATCCGGTCAGAAACCGGAACTGGCGCGCAGCGGTAGGGACGCATTGCGGAGACACAGACGCCACTGGATCAAGGTCCGGGAAGGCTGTTTCCGAGCAAAAACGTCCGAGTCCGAAGACCTGTCGACTTTACGCCGGAAGGCGTACCGAAAAACGTGGCTCCGCGTATGGGCCGCATGGAAAAGAAGGAAAACCCAATGAAGTCATCATCCGCCGTCAGGCTGGTTATCGGTCTGGCTCTGCTCATTTTCGCTCCGGCTGCCAGCCAGGCCCAGGCCGCCTCCGAGGTTCCAGTACATGTCAGAGTGGTCACATTCTCCGGTCAGATCCTTATCGACCAGACGGTCAGGACCGGCACGACGACTGTCCCTACGAGCACCAGGGCGACCTGCCTTGGGGGCACGCCGACTAACGGCACAAAGAGAGTCGAAGGGGCCACGGCACTGGGGGCACTCCATACAGCCGCTCGCCTGGCCCAGCCTCGGCAGCCACTGCTCATCTCCAATGCCTTCGACTTCGGTCTCGGACTCTGTGGAGTCGGAGCTTCGGCCGCGAGTGGTGAACAGTGGTGGGAGCTGACTCACAACCACAAGCCGTCGATGGTAGGTGGAGAGGCAACAATGCTGAAGGCCGGCGATGAAGTGCTGTGGTTTCTCTCGGAGACCTACAACCTGCCGAGCCCTGATGAACTGACTCTCGTGGCGCCGGAAGGCACGAAAACAGGCCGCTGGATGACCGTCCGCGTGCTCGCCTACAACGATGCTGGGGTGAGGCGTCCGGTTGAGGGCGCGGCACTGAGCCTGGAAGGCGCAGCACCGACAAACGCCGCCGGCTACACGCGGATCAGACTGGCTCAGACTTCACGCTTCGCGGCTCGCGCCGAGGGCTTCATTGCCTCTAACCGGGTCGTCGTCAAGGTGAGCAGGTAGCCCCACGGCCAGTTGCTCGACACGAAGACGGGTTGGGGTCGCGGCCGCCATGGCCGCGGCCCTGAGCCTCCTTGCCGGCTGCGGGATCGGTTTCGGAGCCGGTGAGCAGGATGGCAGGGCCGATCTGGCCATAACCAGGGACTACGGCCTTGAGGTGATGCTTGATGAATCGGTCGGGCCGCTGAGCGAGTCCAGCACGGCGATGCGCCTGCTGGATCAGAGCGCGGATATCGAAACCAGCTACGGCGGTGGATTCGTTGACTCGATTGACTCGATTTCGTCCTCATCCGGAGTGCGCAGCTACGACTGGTTCTATTTTGTCAACGGGATCGCGGCCGAACGTGGTGCCGCAGAGTTCGTCGTCGAGCCCGGTGACCGGATGTGGTGGGATCACCGCGACTGGACCGACGCGATGGACATAAATGCCGTCGTGGGAGCATTTCCTGCCCCGATGAAGGGAGGCTATGACGGGACCCAATGGCCAGTATCGGTCGAATGCTTCTCGGTCGAGTCCGCCTGCGACAAGGTTTCGGAGCGACTGGGTGATGCCGGCGTGAAAGTTGACTCCGGCTCGACAGCGGTAAAGACCGGACCCCTTTCGACCGGTGGTTCGCGCGCTTCTGCCGCTGACGAGGGCACACTCCGGGTTCTGGTCGGCAGGTGGTCCGAGGTCGGGGAGGACGAGGAAGCGGCTCGCCTGAACAGGGGTCCATCGGTGAGCGGGGTTTTCGCTGGCTTTACCGGAGGCGGGGATCAGACCCGCCTGATCGGACTGGATGAGAAAGCTGATCCCACTACCGACTTTGGTTTGCATTCCGGACTGATCGCCGCGATGCGCCGCGGGGAAGGACCACCAGTCTGGCTGGTCACCGGCACCGATGAGAGTGGAGTCGACCTTGCCGCTGATTCCCTTGGCGCCGCGCAGATGCAGAACCGCTACGCAGCAGCAGTCTCGACCGGAGGCGTCTACTCGCTTCCCGTGGTGGCAGGCGAATGACCGCCGCCGGTACCGGGACGGACCCGTGAAGAGTCTCTCGCCCCTCTCTTATGTCCCTCGTCGAGCGAGTCTGCAGAGCGCCGGTCTCGGGCCGGCCGCACTCTACCTCGGGGCATACCTTTTGATCTGCTTTCTGTCGAGCGACCCGATCGTGCTGCTTGCGGCGACGTTTGGTGCCGCACTCGCCGGCTATGGCTGCCATGCGCAGCGTGCTGTCCGTTTCTCGCTGCGGCTGGGTGCCTTTCTCGCTGTCTCGATGATCGTGATCAACGGCCTGGTCACGAGCCGGGGCGAAACGGTTCTGCTCCGGCTCGGTGAATGGCCGGTATTTGGCCGGATAGACGTCACGGCGGAGTCGTTGGCGGCCGGCGCCCTGATCGGTCTCAGGGCGATGGGCACGATGGTTGTGATCGGTGTCTGGTCAGCCTGTATTGACCCTGACCGGGTGCTCCGGGCGATGCATCGAACCGCCCGGCGATCGGCCTTGACTGCGACCCTGATTTCCAGGCTGGTGCCGCTCGCCGCTGGAGACCAGGCACGTCTGGGCGAGGCAGCTGGCCTTCGTGGGCCTGGCGCGACTCCGGTTGGCAGGCTTGCCATGGCCCATCGCCTGCTGGCCGGCTCGCTGGACCGGGCGGTAGATGTGGCAGCGACACTCGAGTTGCGTGGCTACGGTCAGACGGCGCCGCCCGGGGCTGACCGCCCGATCGCCTCCCGGTTTGATCGACGGTTCCAGGTGGCAGGGGCAGTCCTGATGGTGGCTGCATTGGGGTCGATCATCGCCGGACTGCCGGGGCTGACCACCTACCCCGGCTTCGAGTATGAGCCCGGGCCATTCTCACTGATCCTGGCCGGTCTCTTTGCCGGGGGCGGACTGGTTACCTGGCAGAGGGGAAGGGGACCAAATGCGCGACGCAACTGAGACAGGGGCAGTCGATCCGGCCCTCTCGATAGAGGCTCTGAGCTATCGCTACGCCGGTGCGGCATCAGGCACGCTGGAGGGGGTTTCACTTGAGGTCAATCAGGGTGAGTTCGTAGTCCTGGCGGGCCCCTCCGGCTCGGGCAAGACCTCCCTGCTCAGAGCGGCCTGTGGCCTCGTGCCTCATTTTCACGGAGGAGAACTTGGGGGGCGGGCGCGTGTCGCCGGCCGCGACACCAGGGATTTCGGCCCTGGTGATCTGGCCGATGTAGTCGGATACGTTGCGCAGGATCCCGAGACCCAGATCATTTCGACCACGGTGGCGGCCGAGCTTGATCTTCCGTTGCGGTTCCGTGGGGACAATCCCGCTTCACGTGCGCGGGCCATAGAAGAAGTCGCGCTCGGCCTCAACATTGCCCCTCTGCTGCCCCGAACGGTCTCGACACTCTCGGGTGGTGAGATGCAGCGGGTGGCGCTTGCGGTGGCATTGGTGACCAGGCCACCGCTGATCTTGCTGGATGAACCCACCTCGCAGCTTGATCCCGTTGCGGGGGACGAGCTGATCTGGCTGCTTCGGCGCCTGAACGAGGAGTGGGGTGTGGCCGTGGTTCTGGCCGAGCACCGGCTTGAACGTTGTCTCGCGGCTGCTGACCGGGTGATTGCCATGGACACCGGGCGGATCAGCTTTGACGGATCACCGCGTGCGTTTCTTGAGCATGCGGTCGATTCAAAATCCGAACTTGGGACACCTGCTGCCGTGATGTTTTCTCTTGCGGGGATGGATCCGCTACCGGTTGGTGTACGTGATGCTCGCGCCACTCTCCGGGTGAGGGGAATCACCGCTCCCGGCCAGTCTCCGGTCTCGGTGGCCCGGCCATCTGAGGAAACCGGCGAGAGTCAGGCGGAGGCGGATCTTCGCTCCGGGACGGGCAGGTCTCTGCGCCGGTTTGTCCCTGGGCGACGGGAGCGAAGGAAGGGGAATGGTCGCGCGCTCAAGGCGAGTGGGCTCTGGGTCGAACTGGATCCGGGGGATGGCCCGGTGGATGTTCTGCGCGGTCTGGATCTTGAAATCGACCCGGGCGAGAGAGTCGCCCTGATGGGACGGAACGGAGCTGGCAAGTCAAGCCTGCTCCGGGCCGCAGCCGGCCTGCTCGAGCCGGCCGCAGGGAAGATTGAGACCCGCGGAGGTGTCGCTCTGCTCACCCAGAACCCGGGGGACTTCCTGGTACGGGAGAGCATCGGCGAGGAGCTTTCGGGGGAGTCCGGAAGGGCTGCGCTGGATGCGGTTGGCCTGGACCTGCCCGAAGACTCGGACCCCCGTGACCTTTCCGGCGGCGAGCGCCAGCGGCTGGCTCTGGCTATCGCACTGGCTGGTCGAATGGACGGCGGCGAGCTGCCGGACCTGATCGCGCTCGACGAGCCGACCCGTGGCATGGACCGCCGCCTCAAGGATGGCCTGTCGGGTCTGGGTCGGACCCTCTCGGACCGAGGGGCGGCTGTCGTGGTCGCGACCCATGATGTCGAGTTTGCCGCCACATTTGCTGATCGTGTTGTCCTGCTCGGCGATGGCGAGCTGATCGCGGATGCCAGCGCCGCCACTGTGCTCTCAGGGGGTTGGTACTTCGCAACCGAGGTCAGCCGGGTACTTGACCGGCCGGGCCTGATCACGGTCGAGCAGGGGGCGGACTGGCTGCTCGGGGAGATCGCGAACGGGGGCGGGGCGTGAGCTGGCAGATCGGCACCCTGGCCCTCGTACTACTGGCGGTGGGCGCCGGCATGGTCTGGTACGAACGCTCGCGGCCGCCCTCGCAGATCGTCGCTCTGGTTGCTGTCCTGGCTGCACTTGCGGTGGCGGGCCGGATCGTTCTGGCACCGATCCCCAACGTTGTTGCCACCACCGACATAGTCTTTTTCGCAGGCTTTGCCCTCGGGCCGGCTCCGGGCTTCGCGGTCGGGGCACTTGGAGGGCTGGTCTCGAACTTCTGGCTGGGTCAGGGAGTGTGGACCCCCTGGCAGATGGTTGGTTGGGGCATGACCGGGGTAGCCGGTGGAGCTTTCTTTCACCTGACCCGCGGAAACGCCGGCCGGTTCAGGCTTGCCGCCGCTTGCGGACTGGCCGGACTGGCGTTCGGGATGTGGATGAATTTTCAGACGATGGTCAGCTTTGGAGGGGAGGTATCACTCGACCGGTACCTTGCACTAGAGGTAAGAGCGATCCCATTCGACTTGGCACACATAACCGGAAATGTCCTTTTTGCCCTGGCTGCGGGTCCAGCCATGGTGGCGGCGCTGACTCGTTTCCGGGAACGCTTCGAATGGCAGCAGGTGACGACAACGGCGGGCGTGCTGCTTGTGGTTGCGGGCCTGGGCACGATTGTTCTGGCCCCGCCTGCCGAGGCTGCCCTGAGCGATAGTTCCAGACAGGCGAGGTCGTGGCTGAGAGACCAGCAGAACGCAGATGGAGGCTTTGGGGTCTCACCCGGTGAGCAGTCCTCGGTCACGATCACCCTGCGGGCGATGCTCGCTTTCGCAGCCGCAGACTTGAACCCCCTTGATGTCCGCCGTGGCAACCGTTCGCCGATGGCATTCCTCAGAGCCGAACGGGGCGAGATCAGAGATGCCAACGAGATTGCCCTGGCCATCCTGGCGCTTCGGACCGTGGGTCAGGACCCTCGTGATTTTGAAGGACGCAATCTGGTTGCCGCACTGGATGATCGCCGCGGGGCGAACAGCTCCTTCAGCAACAAAGTGAACATTGCCGCCTTCGCCTCCCTCGCCTTTCGCTCGGCTGGCGCAACCGGTTCTGCGGCAGCAACGACAAAGTGGCTGCGATCGGCGCAAAACGCAGGCACCGACGGTGGCTGGGGCATCTCGTCCGAGGCACCCAGCGATGTCGACTCGACCGGCACTGTTCTCCAGGTCGTGGACGGCCAGAAGGCCGTGGCAAGAGCCATGAGCTTTCTTCGATCGGCTCAGACAACCAGCGGCGGATTCGCTTCTTCTTCAACCGTCAACTCCCAGTCGACCGGACTCGCTCTCCAGGGGCTGGCCGCACTGGGCAAGTCGCACGCCAGCCTGCGCAAGGGTGGCAAGACTGGCCTGGACTTCCTCGAAGCCCGTCAGCAGGCGGATGGAAGCGTCTGGTATTCGCGGAACTCCGACCAGACTCGTGTCTGGGTTACGGCTGATGCGATTATCGGCCTGACGGGCGGGTTTCTGCCTTTGAATGAGCCCCCACGGCAACCGGAGAATGGCTCCGGAGGGGGAGAGCCGGGGTCGGGCGGGGCTGACTCGGGATCAACGGGCGGGTTTACGCCGGGTCTCGTGCCTTCGACCGGCTCTGCGGGAGGCAGCAGCGCGGGCGATCCCTCCCCGGATACGCCGGTGAGCAGCGACGATGCAGGCCAGGGCGCCGATTCACCATTGACCGGAGGCGACGAGATGCCGTCCACCACTCTGCTTTCCCCCGAACTGTCACCGGTCATTCCCGAGCCGCCGACAGCAGCGTTGCTGTCGGCTTCCGAGGGTGGGCCGGAACCGTCGCCTGTAGTGGCGACCCTGATCTTCCTTCTGGTCTCGGGCGGGCTCGCCGGGGGAACAGTCCTTCTCTCCAGGCGTTTCAGATGGTGAACTCATGCTGATGCGAGCGGATGCGATTGAAGCAGTGGCCGGGGAGAAGTTCGAGGTTGTCGTCATCGGTGGAGGAATCACCGGGGCCGGTGTAGCACTTGACGCGGCCTCCCGGGGCTACTCGGTTGCGCTGCTGGAGGCTCGTGATTTTGCCATCGGAACTTCCTCGCGCTCGTCGAAAATGGTCCATGGCGGACTCCGCTATCTGGAGAACTTCGATCTCGGGCTGGTTCGGGAGGCATTGCTCGAACGCCAACTGATGGTCGAGCTTGCGCCGCATCTGGTCTATCCAACCCCCTTCCTGGTGCCCACCCTTGGCGCGGCGCGACGTGACCGCAAGATAGGAGTTGGCCTCAACGCTTATGACGTTCTGGCCGGAGTGGGCAGCGGCAAGAGTCTGCGTTCCCATCGCGAACCGCGCCGACAGGGGCGCCCGGCCGAGGCTGAGGGACGATGGTCACCCGATCGTCACCGCACGATCGGCCCGGACGAGATGGTCGACCTGGTTCCTTTTCTGGCCGATCGTGAGCCGGAATCGGCCTACCTCTTCTACGACTGCCAGACCGATGACGTACGTCTCGTTCTGACCGCACTCGGTGAGGCTCGCAGGTTCGGAGCCGTCTGCCTGAACGGCGCGCGAGTGAACGCCGTCACGGAGAAAAATGGCCGGGCGGTGGGGGTTGAGTTCACGGAGGCTGATTCCGGAGAGATCATCCGGGTCGAGGCCGACAACGTTGTCAACGCGACCGGTGTCTGGGCGGACCGGATCAGGCCGGGCGAGATACAGCGCGAGGAAGACATTCCCAAGATTGCCCCCAGCCGTGGTACCCATCTGCTGCTTTCGACTGACAGTCTTGACATGGGTCAGGCTGCCTGTGTTGTTCCAGCCGGTGAAGGGCGAAACATCTTCGCGCTGCCGTGGTACGGCCGCACGCTTGTCGGTACAACCGATGTTGATCATGATGGCGGGATCGAGGAGGTGGCACCGACCGGCGATGACCTCTCCTACCTGCTCAATTCGGTGAACGAGTTCGCCGGTACCTCACTGACTGATTCCGACATCGTCGGTGCTTATGCTGGCGTCAGGCCGCTGATTACCACGGGGGACCCGCGCAAGTCGGTGGACATATCGCGGCGGGCCGAGCTCTACGAGACTTCATCCGGGATGCTGACGATTACCGGTGGCAAGCTGACGACCTGGCGGCGCATGGCCGAGCAGACGGTGGACCGCATAGTCGAGCGCTCCGGGCGCAGCGTCCGGTGCCAGACCGCCGAGATCCCGCTCGGGATGGAAATCGACCCGGCCGAACTGGTAGCACCAGAGGGGGTGAGCGACGACTCGCTCCGACAGCTCGCTTTTCGATACGGACATGCCGCCCGGGAGGTTCTGAAGCTGGCCGAAGCCGAGCCCGCGCTGGCCCGACCGATCCTGCCCGGCATGCCGGACCTGATGGCGGAGGTAGCCTTTGCCACCAGGTTCGAACAGGCTCGCGGGATCGACGACGTACTGCTCCGGCGCACCCGCATCGGACTGACCTCGGCCTCAAGCTTCAGCAGCTCCGAATCGGTGAGGGAGGTGGCCCTTCTGATGGGCAGCTTGCTCGGCTGGTCGAAGGCGGAGATCCGGCGCCAGTGTGATGCCTGGGTGGAGACGGTTCGCATGGAAGGGCTGGACCCCTCCCGATCCGGCGGCCTTTGAGCCTCTCTACTCACTAACCTAGGCTGTGTAACGAATCACTCAAACCGGAGCTGAATCCGCGATCGAGACGAGATGCTGCGCATCCCGGGTCGCGACGAAGGCCCGCAACGCAAGGAGCATTACATGACGGATTTCGGATCAAAGAGCCTGGCAGAGCTGCATCAACTCGCATCCGAGGCAAAGATCAAAGGGTTCCGGCTTTTGAGGCGAGAGGATCTCGTCAAGCAGCTGGAGTCAGAGAAAAGTGGCGGAGGCAGCGACAGCAGCGCTTCTTCTGGCGACCAGGCTGGTGAGGGCAGTGGCGGCACACGGCCGCGACGTCGTCGGAGCCGCGGCGGTCGCGACCGCTCCCGAGGGGACTCCCAGGGCGGTGGCCGGGAGAGCCGCGACGGTCGCGAGCGTGATCCGGAAAGCGGAGGCGGGCAGGAGGTCGATGACCTGACAGAAGCTACGGGGGTACTCGAAGTCCAGCCCCGCGGCAGTGGACTGGTCCGCGGCGAGGGCCTGCCCGACACCGGTGTCTACGTGTCCCCGGCCCAGATCCGTCGTTGTGAGCTGCGCTCCGGTGACGAGATCAGCGGCCCGACCAGGCCTGCCCGGCGCGGTGAGCGTCGGCCTTCGATGGTCCGGATCGAGATGGTCAACGGCGAGCCACCGAGCGATGAGCGGGGCCCTGCTTTCGAAGGACTGACCGCGATCGCTCCCCATCGCCATATTCCGCTCAAGGCCGAGAGCGACGATTTGCTTGCCCGCGCGGTCGACCTCCTTGCGCCGCTTGCCTTCGGGCAGCGGGTGCTGATAGAGGCGCAGCCGCGCTCCGGACGGACCTCCGTTCTGCGGGCACTGGCCAAGTCCATCGCCGCAGGTTCCGAGGATGGACCCGAGGTGGTCGTACTGCTGGTTGACGAGCGACCTGAGGAAGTCACTGCCTGGACCAGGGAGGTAACCGGAGTTTCGATCGAAGCCGCACCGGCCGACCTCGGTGCCGGTGAACAGGTCAGAGTTGCCGAGCGCACTCTGGCCCGTGTCCGCCGCCAGGCTGAAACCGGTCAGGACGTCGTGCTGATCGTCGATTCCCTGACCCGCCTGGGCACTGCTTTCGGCGACGCCGGGGCTGTCAAGCCGTTCTTCGGCACCGGACGGGAGCTGGAGGAAGAAGCCGCCGGCTCAGTCACCGTGATCGCCACTGCGCTCTGGGGTTCGCCCGGAGATGAGGCCGTCATCGATGCCGTTCGCACTACCGAGAACGCGACCATCCGGCTTGATGCCGAGCTCGCTGCGGCCGGTGTAAGCCCGGCGCTGGACGTTCGTTCGTGTGCCATCTCGGGGCAGGAGTCGGTGCTGACCCCTGCCGAGGTCGATGCCGTGCGTCGACTGAGGGCTGAGCTGATCGAAATGGACCCGGCCCCCGCTGCGGCCCGGATCGCCGGGCTGATCAACGACTCGACCGACAATCAGGTCCTGCTGGAGAAGTTGTAGGGGAGTCGGCGCCGGCCGGCCGGAAGGTCGCCGGCGTCAGCCGCGAAAAGCGACGCGGCGCCAGGATGGTTCCCTGGCGAGCTCAATCGTCTCGGGGCCGCGATCAGGCTGTGTGTAGCCGAAGGTCTGGCGCTGCTCGTCAAAGACGATGTCGAGTTCACCTTCCTTGACCCGTTGGTCGAGCCAGGCACCACGGAAGACCAGCCTCCGGATCCAGTGCACGAAACTCTGGTTTGAAGGCCCGGCGAGGTCTTCCCAGTGGTTGTGGATGTGGACCCCAAGGCTGGAGGAAGGTTCATCGATCTCGCCGCTCACCGCAAGGTGGAGCAGGTCGTGGATTTCGGCGTGGGTGAGACCGGGTTTGACGAACCCCAGCCTCACTGCGGCCTGTTCGACGCGCTGGCTGAAGTCGCGCTCGTTGAAGGCGAACCGGAGATCGCCATACTCGAGCACGTAGTCGGTTCCCGACTCGTAGTTGCCTCTGCGGGTTGTCTTTCGTTCCAAGTTGAAGCCTTTTCGCGCGCCCGGGACTGGACGAGGGCGCAGAGGGCATCATGCCTGCAGGGGGCAGCAGTCGCTCCCGCGTTCTGCCTTCTGAACGGTGCTTTGCGCGATGCACGGCCCGTTTCACCGGGGGCGAGATCCTGCGCCGGGCAGCTTCTCCACCCATGGAGCAGCATGTCCCCCTCAGATTGAGAGGTCTGGAGTCGGTCAAGACGTCGGGCATGCTTGTGCCGGTCGCATCCGGACCACTCACGCGGCTCCTCGGCCTCGCCTTTCTCAGGCGCCGACGTTCCGGGGACGGGCTCCTGTTCCCGCAGTGCCGATCCGTCCATACCTTCGGGATGTTCTTCAGGCTCGACATTCACTTCATTGATGCCGCAGGTCATGAGATCCGGGTCGCCCGTGCGGTAGCTCCCGGCCGGATCCTCTGGGAGAGGCGGGCTGACGCGGTGCTGGAAGTTCCTTCAAGGGGGGGAGAGTCACATCCGCCGGGGCCTTAGTCATCCATGCTTCCCGAGCGAAACGAGATCGCGAAACTGGTCATCTGTGAAGACGACCGTCCGACTCTCGAACTGCTCTGCGACCACCTGCTGGCCGACCGGTACGGAGTGCTCGCAGCGCCGACCGCTGCGGATGCGCTCCGCCTTTGCCAGTACAGCCAGCCGGACCTGCTGCTGCTGGACCTGACCCTTCCGGACGCTTCCGGCCTTGACGTGCTTCGGGAGATACGCAGCCCCGATCGCGCGCTCAGCCGCTTTGATCCGCGACTCGGAGTGATCGTTCTCAGCGGTCGGGGTACCGAACGCGACCGGGTCAGGGGACTCGAACAGGGAGCAGACGATTACGTCGTAAAGCCGTATCACTACTCGGAGTTGCTGGCCCGCATCGGGTCGGTGCTGAGGCGCAGGCGCGGCGAGCGCAGGTCCGTGACCCGGGTTGCCGAAATTGAGATCAGCCACCTGGAGCGTTCGGTGACCGTCGATGAGCGTCAGGTTGATCTTTCAGCCAAGGAGTTCGCTCTGCTCGGTGCGTTGGCCAACGAGCCGACGAGAGTATTTTCGAAGGAGGAGTTGCTGCGGGATGTCTGGGGGTATCGCTCGATCGGGCACACCCGCACGCTCGAGGCCCATGCGAGTCGGCTGAGGAGAAAGCTTGACCCTGAAAGGGGGCGCTTCGTGGTCAACTGCTGGGGAGTTGGCTACCGGCTGGTGGAACCTTGAGCCTGATGTCCTGGACAGCCCTGGCTTTTGCGCTGATGCTGCTCGCCGGACAACGCTGGCGTGTGGCTCGCAGGCGGGATGCTCTGAACAGGGCACTCCACGAGATCCGCCGCCCGCTTCAGGCGCTGGCACTGCTCTCCCCGGGATTATCGATTTCAGGGGCGCCGCTGCTCTCCCTGCCTCCGGTGGGCCGGGCTGGTCCCGCGAGGTTCCGCGGCTCGGTGAGCGAACCCGTGCTTCAGGCGATAGCCGCGGTGGGTGATCTCGATCGTGAGTTGAACGGAGGCCCACCTGCCGGCCGGCGGACCGAAATGATCGCAGCCCGGCTGATGGCTGACGGCTGCGTGCGCCGGTGGCGCTCACGGGCAGCCCTGTCCGAGGCCCGGATTGCCCTGCTCTGGAGCGGTCCTGATGTTCTGGTCAGAGGTGATGGAGTTGGCCTCGCCGCCGCCCTCGAGAACCTGATCGTGAACGCGATTGAGCACGGGGGACCACAGATAGAGGTCAGCGGTCGGGTGGTCGGCGGCAAGGTCCGGATAGTGGTGAAGGACAACGGTGTTGAGGGAAGGGCCGCCGGCCGGCCGGATGCGCCAGCCGAGATCCTGGCCAGGCTCACCGGTCGGGGCCGACACGGTCACGGCCTGGCGGTCGCCGGGCGCGTGGCGCAGGAGCACGGAGGGCGGCTGGAGACCAACTTTGCCGGGAGTGGCTCCGAGGCCATCCTGCTCCTCCCGAAGGCGTCGAGGGCCTCCGGTGGTTCATCGGCCGTGAGAGTCAACTGGTGAGCAGGGGCCGACGGATGGTCCTGTTGATGGGAGGTGCCGTGATCGCCGCCGGCCTTGGCATCGCCCTGGTCAGCGGCTACTCCGCCTCGGTTACGGAAAGCTACGGTCGGCTGAGGCCAGTGGTCGTGGTGACCCGGTTGATCGAAGCGGGCGAACTCGTTTCGCCCGGGCTGGTGAAGACGCGGACCGAGGTCCGGCAGGTACCGGTCCGGTTTGTTCCTGCCGGGGCAATCGGTGAGGCTTCATACGCACTTGGCAATGAGCTCGTGGTCCCGCTTGCGGCCGGCAGTTACCTGACTCGTGGGGCGCTTCGTCGACCGGGTCCGGACCGATCCGAGGAGCCGCGTATCGGGCGGGGTCGGGTTCCTGTCGAGTTGACTGTCTCGGGCGCAGGGGCACTCTCAGGAGCGGGGAGGCTGGTTGACGTCCTGGTTACCCGGGAGAGTCAGATTGGTGGTCAGGGCAGGACGGATGTTGCGGCTGAGCGGGTTCCTCTGATCGCCGTTTCCGGACCTGATCCCGATACCGGTGCCGGCTTCACCAAGGTTGTTCTCGGCTTGAACCGTCGGCAGGCGATCAGGCTGATCGATGCCGAGTCATTCGCGCGACGGGTGACAGTTCTGCCGAGGAGGGGCCGGTGAATCTCCGGCCAGACTCACCCGAAACGGCGGCAACCGGTTCTCGCCTGCCAGAGCAGGAGCTGGCGGAGGCTATTCACCTGGCTCTGGTCGAACGTCGTCGCTCCGACCCGCGAGGCCACGAGGACATGCTTTCAGCGATCGTTGCGGAGGTCGAGGAACAGGCCGGGATTCTGTCCGGACAGGCGCGTGAGGCGCTGGTCGAGCGGGTCATGCGGGAGGCCTCCGGACTCGGGCCGCTCGAGGTACTGCTTGAGGACGAGAGCGTTCAGGAAGTGATGGTCATCGGCGGGGGGCAGGTATTCGTGGAGCGAGGAGGGCGGATCGAAGAGGTCCCGGTTTGTTTCGAGGACGAGAACCAGCTTCGAAACACGATCGAGCGTATCCTCGCCCCACTCGGCCGCCGGGTGGACGAGCTCAGTCCGATGGCCGATGCCCGGCTGCCGGACGGCTCCCGTGTGAATGTTGTTATCCCCCCACTTGCCGTCGATGGTCCCGCAGTCTCCATTCGAAGATTCCCGGCATCGCGCCCGGATCCGGAGGCTCTGGTGACGCTTGGCACTCTCACCAGGTCACAGGCCGAAAGGCTCGAGCAGGCCGTCAGGGAGCGTCGCAGCATTCTGATCAGCGGAGGAACCGGTTCCGGCAAGACCACTCTCCTCAACGCACTGGCCTCCTTCATCGACCCAACAGAACGGATCGTGACGATTGAGGATGCGGCCGAGCTCCATCTCGGCCAGCCACATGTGGTCAGACTTGAATCGCGGCCACCGAGCATCGAAGGACGAGGTGAGGTGACGATCCGTGATTTGCTGAGAAATGCCCTCCGCATGCGCCCGGATCGGATTGTCATCGGCGAGGTCCGGGGTCCCGAGGCGCTTGACCTGCTCACCGCACTCAACACCGGTCACGACGGAGCCCTCTCTACGGTGCATTCGAGTTCGGCAACAGATGCCTTGAATCGAATCGAGGTGCTGTCCCTGATGGCCGGGATCGGGCTGCCGCTTGAGGTGATATCGGCTCAGCTTCGTCGCGGGATCGACATGGTTGCTCACATCTCCCGCCAGGCTGATGGAAGTCGCCGGGTCACCGGAATCGAGGAGGTCGGGCAGTGACAGGGGGCCTGGGGGTGCCGCTTGCCTCCACGGTTGGAGCGGGTCTGCTGCCACTGCTTCTCGGCGCTGCGGCGGGTACTTTCGCCTTGCTGGCAGTCCGCGAGTTTGTGGGTGGCAGCGCGGCACTGGGGGGCTGGATCCGGATCACGGTTGAACCCATCCAGCGGGCCCGGCTCGAGGGCTACCTGCCGAGTTCAGTCGAGCGGCGGAATATCACCATCCTGTCGGGGGCGACCGCAGTGATCGCCGGGTATCTGATCGGCGGACCGGGAGTTGCCCTGCCGCTGGCCTGTCTGGCGCCACTCATCGCCGGGGGGATCGTTCGACGGGGTCGCAGGCGCTACCGACAGGCGGTCGAGAAGGCGGTGCCTGACACGGCTCGGGCCATAGCCGACTCGCTTTCTGCCGGCCATTCGCCACGGGGAGCCCTGGCAGCGACTGCACTTGCCCTTGACGGACCAGCGGGGGAGGAGTTCGGTCAGCTGCGACACGAACTTGAGCTTGGCCGCCCTACCGATGAGGCCGTTGCCGCTCTGGCCGCCCGTTTTCAGTCGGAGCGGATTGATGCCTTTGCGACCGTCCTGGTCAGCCAGCGTCTGGCCGGGGGTGATCTTGCCGCTCTTTTGAGAAGGTTCGCCGAGGGTGCCGCCGAGCGTGACCTGGTTGCTGAAGACGCACGCTCGGCAACCGCACAGGCCCGCTTCACCGGGTACCTCGTTGTTGCGATGCCCGGTGGAGCGGCGGCCTTTGCGGAAATCCTGAAGCCCGGTCTGTTCATCTCCGTGCTGGGTTCGCCAGCCGCGATGGTGGTGGTGGGCATCTCGATTCTGATGCAGGCCGGTGGCTTTGTGGCGATTTCGAAGCTGGCCAGGATCGACGGATCATGAACCTGCTCGGCCTCACCCTCATCACCATGGCAGGAGTGCTTGCCACTGCGGCACTGCTGGAACGGCGCCGGCGGACCGGACCGGTCAGCAATAACCAGGATCCGAAGCCGGAGACCCCGGCGGCTGCGCTCAGTCTCGGCCTGCCGGACCGGATCCGCCGTGCCGGGCGGAACGGTGACCTCACACCGCGGTCGCTGCTCGTGGCCAAGGCCCTGACTGCGGCCACCGGACTCTGCCTGGGCACGATTCTGGTGGCCCCCCTGCCGGGTCGGCTCGGTCCGCTCGTAATGGTCGGAATGGCCTGCCTTGGCTTTCTGCTGCCCGACCTTTCCCTCGAGCGGGCGGCCCGACGCAGACATCGGCGTATGGTTGCGGCGCTCCCCGATGCACTCGACCTGCTTGCGGTTTCAGTTGCCACCGGCCGCCCGGTGGCAGCCGGACTGCTCGAACTGGGAGAAGCCGGCCGGGGACCCCTGGCCGGCGAGTTTGCCCTGACCGGCATTGACATGGCCTGGGGCCTTGGCCAGCGGGTGGCGCTGGAGTCACTCAGGTCGCGGATCGGCGGCAGGGAGGTAGCCTCATTTGTTGCGACCCTCGAGCGCTCACGCAAACTGGGCTCGCCCCTGGCCGACCAGCTTCGTCGTCAGGCCTCGACTCTCCGACAGGACCAGCGCCGCTCGATCGAGGAGGAGGCCGCCCGGGCCGCACCAAAAATCCAGCTCGTCATCGCGCTGATACTGGTGCCGTCGGTGCTGCTGCTGATGGTCGCCGCCCTGATCGCCAACGGCGACGCCCTTCTGGGCATTGGATACGCGACCCTGGTCAACTTGATGATGTAAACGGAGCCGCGGCTGTCAGTCGGAGGCGACCGCTCAGGCAGAGGCCTCTTCGCGTAGCCGCTTCGCAACCGCACAGCCCACAGACATGATCTCCTCGAATCCTTCGATGCTGTCGCGGTGCTTCGGGACGAATGCGCAGAGCTTGCCCTCAACCAGCTCGAAAGCAAACTTCTTCGGCGGCGCATCAGTAAGCCAGACGATGAAGCTTGGGGAGAAGAGACGCCTGACCCAGACGGGGTCCTGCTCCGTGCCGACGAAGATCTCGTAGCGGTCACGCATTGCTTCGCTCTCCAGCGTCACCCGCTCGTGTTTTGCCCGAAACTTGTCCTCCAGGCCTTCGAGCATCTTGAACCCGGATTTGCTCTGGACCAGCAACTCCGGCATGGGGTCCGCCGTCTCGGGCAGGTCGATGAGGATCAGGGTGAAGGGATAGTCGGTCTCGGTGCGATCACCGTCCGAGTCCCGCGACACTTCGGTGTAGGTATAGAGCGCGAGAGTGCCCTCGAATCCGTCGGCCAGCGGGCCTGTGAAGATCTCGTCGGCCTTGCGCTTATCGCCCTTCCTCAGCAGGGGGGTGAAGCCTTCAAGGCTGCCAGGGCCCTGTCGTGTCAGTCGATGGGACTTGGCGAAAGCATCGTAGAAGGCGCCTTCGGCCCTGTTGTCCGCGATGACCAGAATTGAGACCAGCGCGATCACGATTCCGACGGCGAAACCGATGCCGGCGAAGAAGGGTCCGAGCAGGAAGCCGGCAAGCACCGCCAGCACAGCCGACTCCAGCAGGGTGAGTATCCACGCGAGGGGCTGGCGGGTCAGCTTCCTGAACTCAGCCCCGCGTAGCTGGTTGGCATGCGTGATGTCGCTCATGCCCACAATCTACTCGCGAAAGCTGCAACGGGAATTGCAGGAAGTGTCTGCAGGGGGCGATCATGTGTTCGTATTGCCGCCGGGATAACTGCTTTCAGAGCTAAGAAAGCATCGTGCCACCTGGACGTATCAGAAGGGGTCGACGAATCCTTCTAGGACGCAAGTGGGAGTTTGTGGTGCAAAGTGGGGCGAAGTGGGATACATTGCCGATCGAGTTGAAGCAACGGACCGGGGTGGTGAGGTTCCTCCCACTTCATCACCTCGGTCCAACTCTTTCTCTTCTTCGATCGGGACATCCGGAAAGGACCAGTCAGTTGGCATTCAGGGGCCAGTACGAACACAGCCTCGATGAGAAGGGCCGACTTACGGTTCCGGCCAAGTTCCGCAAGGAACTCGCCGATCGTGCCGTGGTCGTAAAGGGCCCGGATCACTGCCTCTGGCTCATGCCCGAGAAGGCTTTCAGCTCACTCTCCGACCAGTACATCGCTCCACACAGTCCGTTCAGCGGCAACGCCAGGGCGATTCGACGCCTCTTCAACTCCACCGCCGATGAGGGCGAGCTGGACTCGGCCGGTCGGATCAAGATTCCAAAGAACCTGATTGAAAAGGCCGGGCTCGAGGGGCCGTGCACCGTGGTTGGCGCCGGCGAGTACCTCGAGATCTGGAACAAGGATGAATGGACGAAGATCGAGGCCGATCTTGATGCCAGCTTTGCCGAGATTGCCGAAGGAATGTCGGGGGCCACCGAGTGAGCGCCGCGGCGCGAGCCCGGGAGGCCTGGGAACAGAGCATGGACCCCTCTCCCCGAGTTCACATCCCGGTTCTGGCTGAAGAGCTGGTCGACCTGATCTCCCCGGCCCCGGGCGACACGGTTATCGACTGCACCTTCGGCGGAGGAGGGCATGCTCGGCTCGTAGCTGAGCGAATCGGCCCGCAGGGAACATTGATCGCGATCGATCGCGATCCGGTGGCCAGGGAACGCTTTGAGCAGTTCCGTCAGGAGACACACTGTCGGACCCGATTCATGGCGACCGAGTTCAGCGAGGCTCTGAAATCGCTCCAAAGCGAAGGGATGCGAGCCGACGCGCTGTATATGGATCTTGGAATGTCGTCGCTTCAGGTAGATGCTCCTGAAAGAGGTTTCTCTTACTCGCACGAGGCCCCGCTCGACATGAGGATGGACCCGCGGCAGGAGTTGACCGCAGGTGAGATTCTGAACACCTGGCCCGAGTCCCGGCTGGTTCAGATTCTTCGCAGCCTTGGCGAGGAACGCTACGCCGGTGGCGTCGCCCGGGAGATAATCCGCCGCCGGCCGCTCGAGACAACGTCTGACCTGGTCGACGCGATCAAGTCCGGTATGCCGACTGCGGCCCGCTTCGGCAGCGGACACCCGGCTCGCAGAACCTTTCAGGCGTTGCGGATTGCAGTCAACGGCGAACTTGAGGCGATTGATGCTGCGCTCCCTATCGCCTGGGACACTTTGAGAGTGGGCGGCCGCTTGGCCGCGATCTCGTTTCACTCACTTGAAGACAGGCGGGTAAAGCGCTTTTTCGCAGGGCTTGCGGTTGGCTGCACCTGCCCTCCGGACCTTCCTGTCTGCGTCTGTGGACACGATCCCGAAGCCGAACTTCTGACCCGGCGCTCGATTACCGCCGACGAGCAGGAAATTGAGGCAAACCCGCGCTCACGCTCAGCTCGGCTGCGCGGCGCTCTGAAGCTCGCTGAGAGGCCAGCGGACTGATGGGTGCCGCCGCTCGAAAGCTCGAAGCCCTTCCCGGCCATGCGCCTGCCACTCTGCCTTCGCGCCGACGATCACGGCCCCGCCCGGTTCGCCATGCCGAGCCCGGCCGACACAGGACCGCCGCGCCGCCACGACCTGCTCAGCGCCGACGGCTGGTTGGCCGCGGTGCCCACGCTGTCGGCCGTCTGCCCGAGTCACCGGCTGTTCGCCGAATCTCAGGGTCCCGTTTGTGGATAGTCGTGATCGGCATACTTCTGACAGGAATCGTTCTGGTGAACGTACTCACCGTCAGCTATGGGGCAATGGCCAGCAGGGTCGAGACCAATACCGAGCAGCTGGAGCGTCAGAACTCGATCCTGACCAGCGCGACCACCCGGTCACTTTCCATGCCTCGGGTCAGGAGCGCTGCGGCCGAGGCCGGGATGATCGTTCCAGCCATCACCGAGATCCAGTACCGCGAATTCGGCCCTGAAGTATTCGCGGCCGCCGCACAGCGTCTGGCAGCCGAAGGGGGCTGAGATTCCCTTGGTCCGTCCGGAACGCCGCGTCGGGGTCCTCTTCTTTGTCACCTTGATTTTTCTTCTCGGGATCCTCCTGCGAGCCGGCTGGCTCCAGGCTGTCGAGGGCCCGAGCCTTGCCGCTCAAGCGACAGGCCAGCAGGAGGACACGATCATGATTCCCGGCCTGAGAGGCTCGATCCTTGATCGCAATGGCAGGGAACTGGTGGGTTCCGAAGTCGGGGCAAGTATTTACGCGACCCCGTACCAGATCAAAGACGCCCAGGCCGAGTCCGAGGCTGTAGCGGAGGCTCTCGATACCGACCAGCAGGAAGTGCTCGAGGCGATCACCCAGCCTGGTGGCTTCTCCTATGTACAGCGCAAGGTGGATCTGGTCCGCGCCGGCAGGGTGGAGCAGTTGGGCCTTGAAGGATTAGGGCAGCATCCGGATACCCTGAGGACTCGCCCGCAGGGTGACCTCGCCGCTCAGGTGATCGGTGCAGTCAGCGCGGAAGGAGAAGGGCTTACCGGCATTGAGGCAGCAGAGGAAGAAGTTCTGCGGGGGGTGAACGGCGAGCAGCAGATGGTCAAGGATGCACTGGGCGAGCCGATCAGCATGGACACGATCCGGGACCCGAGCGACGGTGAATCGATTCAGCTGACGCTTGACGCATCGATTCAGGACCGCGCCGAGCGGGCTCTCGCCAGCGTGGCTGAACTGCACGATCCGGTCAATGCCTCGGCGATCGTCATGGACGCGAAGAGTTCCGAGATCCTCGCGATGGCCAACTGGCCTCCGGTGGACCTCGACAACCTCGAGGATGCCAGCGCCGAGGACCTGCTCAATGTGGGGACTTCATACAACTTTGAACCCGGTTCCACCTTCAAGGCTTTTACCGTGGCCGCCGCCCTTGAGGAGGGCACGGTCACTCCCGAGAGTACTTTCACTCTGGCGCCGTCGATTCAGCTCTACGATCGGGTAATTGGAGAGTCTCACCCACGCGGCACGGTCACTCTCGATGTCGGCGACATCCTGGCCCAGTCATCAAATGTCGGCTCGGTAACGATCGGACTTGCCATGGGCGGAAAGAAGTTCAGCGGCTGGATCAATCGCTTCGGATTCGGAAAGCCCACCGGAATCGAGTACCCGTCGGAGGAGAGCGGCATCGTGCTGCCTTACAGTGAGTACTCGGGCTCGACCATGGGCAATCTGCCGATCGGTCAGGGGATCGCGGTCACTCCTGTCCAGATGGTTGCCGGATATGGTGCGCTCGCAAACGACGGGATTCTGAGCGCGCCTCGCCTGATCAGGAGCATCGGCGGCGAGGAGCTACCGACGAAGCAGGGACGCAGGATCGTCTCGCCGGAAGTAGCCGCTCAGGTCCGCGAGATGCTCAAGGGCGTGCTCGCTGCAGGCGGGACGGCACCCGAGGTCGAGATTCCGGGCTACACACTCGCAGGCAAGACCGGTACAGCTGAAATCGCGACCGAGGACGGATACTCGGAGTCCCGTTTCGTCGCATCCTTCATCGGCATGGCCCCGGCAGATGATCCCAGGATCGTCGTCTCGATCATGGTCAATGAACCCCAAAACGGCTATTACGGCGGCGAGGTTGCGGCGCCGGCATTCGGTGACATCGCTTCGTTCGCCCTGCCTTATCTCGGCGTGCCCACCGAGTAGGCACCTACAATCATGGGCATGCGGCTGGACCAAATCGTCGAAGGTGTCGAGTCGACCGGATTGACCGGTGGGGCCGATGTCGAGATATCCGGCATCGCCTGCGACAGCCGCAAGGTCGAGCCGGGCTGGTTGTTCTTCTGTGTCACCGGGATGGAAAGTGACGGACACGATTTCGCTGCGGCTGCGGTCGAGGCGGGCGCCGTAGCGCTTGTCTGCGAGCGGCCGACCGGACTCGGCGTGGCTGAGGTCTTCGTGCCTGATACCCGCGCCGCCATGGCCCTGGTGGCCGCAGCCTTCTACGAGTTTCCGACTCACGATCTGAAAGTGACCGGAATCACTGGCACGAACGGCAAGACCACCACCGCTTTTCTGCTGCACGACATCCTCGAGGGGGCTGGTATCCATACAGGCCTTGTCGGAACGGTCAAGCAACTGGTCGGCGGGGCCGAGGAGCCAGTCGAGCGGACTACACCGGAGTCGGTGGACCTCCAGGCGACATTCCGTCGCATGGAGGAGGCCGGTGACGAAGCCTGCGTGATCGAGGCCTCTTCACACGCATTGGTGCTGA
Source organism: uncultured Solirubrobacterales bacterium (assembly GCA_903933815.1). Classification (GTDB taxonomy): domain Bacteria; phylum Actinomycetota; class Thermoleophilia; order Solirubrobacterales; family 70-9; genus 67-14. Next base: position 897 of record CAIZLN010000081.1, on the reverse strand, counting down.
GGCGATGTGACGGGATCGAGTTCGACCTGGCGATTTTTACCAACCTCACGCAGGACCACCTCGACTTTCACCCGGACATGGAGGACTACTTTGCAGCCAAGCGGCTGCTCTTCACATTCGAACCTGGCTCGTCGGTTGTGAATGTTGACGACGAATACGGTCGCCGTCTGGCCGCCGAGTTCGATGTAGTCACTTTTTCAGCGGAGGGCGCAGCGGCTGACTATTCAGCTTCCGACATCGGCTTCGATGCCGGTGGGGCAAGCTTTCTGGTCGAGTCTGAACACGGCACACTGACGGTCAGGACCGGGATGCCGGGACGGTTCAACGTCGCGAACGCACTGGCTGCCCTTGCCGGAGCGATCGAGCTCGGAGTGGATCCGGACGAGGCGGTTGCGGCGCTTGCTGAAGCTGACCGGGTTCCAGGAAGGTTTGAGCCGATCGATGAAGGACAGGCCTTCACCGTGCTCGTCGATTACGCACACACGCCGGACTCGGTCGAGAGCGTGCTTCTCGCGGCACGCGACATCACAGCAGGTCACCTGATCGCAGTGGTCGGAGCCGGTGGCGATCGGGACCGTGCCAAGAGGCCGCTGATGGGCAGGGCCGGCTTCGAACAGGCCGATCATGTCGTCGTTACCTCCGACAACCCACGCTCGGAAAGCCCCGAGGCGATCATTGAAGACATCCTTGAAGGCATTGAAAATCGCAGTGAGGTGACGGTCGAGGTCGATCGCAGCGACGCTATAAAGCGAGCGATTTCGATGGCCGAGCCGGGTGACACCGTTGTGATCGCCGGAAAAGGTCACGAGCAGGGCCAGGAGTTCAGCGGCGGCAGAAAGATCCCCTTCGACGATCGGGACGTGGCTCGCGGCCACCTGCAGGAATTGGTGGGCAGTC
>CAIZLN010000080.1 GCA_903933815.1 uncultured Solirubrobacterales bacterium | reverse complement strand
TTCTGGCGATGCGCTCCGACCTCGGTCGCCTGGTCCGCTTCAACGAGCAGCGCAAGGTGGACCCTGGTGACGTTCTCGCCTACGTCGAATCATTGCGCGGGGACGCCGATGATGACGGCAGTGCTGTGGTGGACACTCCCCGCAACGACTCCCAGAGAACCATGCTGGCGGTAGCTGAGCGAGCCGGGGCCCTTTCGGTGGATCCGGCCTCCGGTGGGCGTCTGCTGGTCCGGCTGGCCGACGGGTACGACCCCTCCGCTCTCCCTGCCGCCTGCCGGGTGGCTGAAGATCGCGGCTGGCGGGCCTACCGTGCGGTTGAAGCCTTCAGCTTCTCGGACCGCTGCCGGAGGCGGCAACTGCTCGAGCATTTCGGAGACAGCAGCGAGCCTGATCCTGAAGGGCGTTGCTGCGATGTCTGTGATCCCGACGGCTGGCTGCCAGATCCAGAGTCGCTGGCGGTGAAGCGTCCGCGCTCTTCCCCGAAGAAGCGGGGCTCCTCCCCACCGCCCGAGCTGTCTTCAGGCGACGAAGAGATCTACGAAGAACTCAGGAAATGGCGCCTGGGGGCTGCCGGTGACCGACCCGCCTACCATGTCGCAAGCAACCGCACCCTGATCGCGATCGCCTCGTCCAAACCTCTTGATGAAGACCAACTGCGAGACATCGCCGGTGTCGGGCCGGCCTTCATGGAGAAGTACGGCAGCGACGTGCTCCGGCTGGTCTCGAACCACGCCTGAGTTCGCCGGGTATTACGCAGTCCCTCAGCTCGTGGTGATGGGCTCGCCGAGGGCCGCTCCGACCTTCTCGGCGACGTGACGCCCGGTGAAGCCAACTTCCTCATGCAGCAGGTTCGGCTTGCCGTGCGTGATGTATCGGTCGGGCAGGCCCACCCGGAGCACACGGGCGCGCTCCCCGGGATTGGCGAAGCTGTCTTCAAGGTGCTCCAGGACCGCGGAGCCGAACCCCCCCTGAAGCACTCCCTCCTCGATGGTCACCAGCAGGTCGTGTCCGAGCGCCAGTCTCTCGATCAGTTCGGTGTCGAGCGGCTTGACGAAACGTGCGTCGGCCACAGTAGCCCTGATCCCGCTCTCAGCCAGCAGGTCGGCCGCTTCCTCGGCGACTCTGACGCCGGTTCCGTAGCCGAGCAGGGCCACCCGCTCGCCGTTTCTCAGGGTCTCACCAGTACCGATCGGGATTGTCCTGCCGCTTTCCGGAAGCTCGACTCCGGCGGCAGCACCCCGCGGGTAGCGCAACGCGGCAGGCCCGTCGAACTCGATCGCCGTCCGCAGCATGTGGACCAGCATCGCCTCATCGCGAGGAGCCATGACGATCACATGAGGCAGGGGCCGGAAGTAGGCGATGTCGAATACGCCGTGATGAGTCGGTCCATCGTCGCCGACCAGCCCCGCGCGGTCCATTGCGAAAACGACGTCGAGCTTCTGGAGGCAGACATCGTGGACGATCTGATCGTAGGCCCTCTGTAGAAAAGTGGAGTAGATCGCGCAGACCGGCTTGCCGCCCTGGAGCGCCATACCTGCTGCCATCAGTACCGCATTCTGCTCGGCGATTCCGACGTCGTAGTACTGCTCGGGAACGCTGTCGGCCAAGATCTGCAGGCCGGTCCCACCGGCCATGGCAGCCGTGATTCCAATCACCCTCGGATCGGCCTTCGCCTCGGCCACCATTGCCTCGCCGAACACCTGTGTGTACTGCGGCGGCGCCGACTTCGGCTCTGGCTCCTCGAGGATCTCCGGGGCGATCGAAGCCGGGGCGTCAGACTCCTGGATCGGGATCAACCTGCCCTTGGGCCTGGCGGCGGGTTCGCCGTCGACGATCGAGCCGGGCTTTGCGGCATGCCACTTCTCCATGCCCTCCAGTCCGCCGTCTTCGGCCGGACCAAAGCCGCGTCCCTTGACCGTGTGGACATGGACAACTACGGGGCGGTCAGCCTCAAGGGCTTCACTGAGTGCCTGCCGGAGGGCGTGCACGTCGTGGCCGTCAATTACGCCCATGTAGGCGAGGTCGAGCTCCTCGAACAGCAGGCCCGGGGCCCAGTACGCCTTGATTGCCGACTTCAGTTCAGGCCCGAGACGCTCGATACGCCTGCCGAGGCCGAGCGGCAGCCTGGTGAGCCTGTCCTCAACCTCTTCCCTGGCGTGAAAAAGACCTGGCTTCAGACGGGTTCGCTGGAAGTAGCTCGAAAGTGCGCCCACATTCGGTGAGATCGACATCCCGTTGTCATTGAGCAGGATGACCATCGGTGTCTCGAGACCGCCTGCGGCGTGCATCGCCTCGTAAGCGACGCCGCCAGTCAGCGCACCGTCGCCGATTACCGCGACGACCTTGCCGTCCTTGCCGATCCCGTGCCTCATCGCCTCCTTCAGGCCAAGCCCGTACGAGATCGAGGTGGAAGCATGACCGGCCCCCATGATGTCGTGGACGGACTCCTCAATCGAACAGAACGGGGCGAGACCTCCGTACTGGCGGATTGTCGGAAGCTCATCCCGACGACCGGTCAGCACTTTGTGCGGATATGCCTGGTGGCCGACATCCCAGAGGATCCGGTCGCGGGGAGAGTCGAGAAGGCTGTGAAGGGCGACCGCAATCTCGCAGGTTCCGAGGTTCGCGCCGAAGTGACCACCGATCTCACCGATCACCTCGATGATGTACGAGCGAACCTCTTCTGCCACCTGCTGGAGCTGCTGGTCGTCGAGACCCTTGAGGTCGGCAGGTGAGTCGATACCGGGCAGCAGGGGCCGAGGCGTTTCATTCGGGAGGTCTGATGGTCTGCGGGATCCTGGGTTCATGTTTCTCTCCGGTAAATGTAGTCGGCGAGACTCTCAAGCGAGCCTGTTTCACCATCGACCTGACTCAAGGCCTTGATCGCCGCCCCATGAGAACCGGTGGCCAGCTCTCGGGCCCGGTCGAGCCCGAAGAGGCTTACGTAGGTCACCTTGCCGTGGCGCTCGTCGCTGCCCTGGGGTTTGCCGAGCTCTTCGTCGCTGCCGGTGACATCCAGGATGTCATCCACTATCTGAAACAGAACACCCAGCTCGCGGGCGAAAAGCTCGTACGGAATGCGCTCATCAACGGGGACACCGCCATAGGAGAGCGCGCTCTGGACACTGACTTCGATCAGCCGGCCAGTCTTGAGCGAATGGAGCTTGAGGAGTCCGTCGGCATCGAGACCCTTGGCCGTGACGTCGACGTACTGACCTCCGACCATTCCATCCACGCCGGTCGATCCCGCAACGAGTTTGACCGTTTCCAGCACCCTGCCCGGCTCCCCTGGCGTGGCGGCCAGTGTGTGCAGCGCTTCGGCGAACAGGCCGTCTCCGGCCAGGATTGCGACGGCCTCTCCAAAACGGATATGCGAAGTCGGCTTTCCGCGACGGAGATCGTCGTCGTCCATGGCCGGAAGATCATCATGGACGAGCGAGTACGTGTGGACCATCTCCAACGCAGCTGCTATCGGAAGGTAGTCATCGATCTGATGCCCCATCGATCGCGCGGTCGCCAGGCACAACACCGGCCGTATCCGCTTGCCTCCGGCCAGCAGCGAGTAGCGCATCGCGTCCTCCAGTCCTGCGGTCGCGGGTTCGCCGGAGAACCGGACCGATTCGAGGTGGCGGTCTACCGCTTCACGAAGGTCATCCGGATAACTCAACTGCCCTGCCCCAGGCGGTCGACCGATTCGGCCGCCTCCCGTGCTGCCTCAGAAGTGAGATCCGCCGCTTCGGCTGCAAGTTCACCGGCCCTGGTGTCGGGAATGCCCTCGTCACCGAGCTCGGCGGTGATTTCGTTGAGTCGGTCACGGATCTCTTCCATCCGGCTCATGTGGCATCGACCTTCCCTGCTCCTACCGCCCCCGAGCCGGAGTCGAGCTCCACGGGGTTCCTGTCGTAGGCCTCCATTGCGCGGGCGGCTGTCCCGAGGATCCCGTTGACGAAACCGGGTGCTTCGGAACCGCTGTACTTCTTGGCCATCTCCACGGCTTCGTCAATCGCAACCTCGGCGGGCACGTCATCGCGATAGTTCATCTCGTAGAGCGCTACCCGCATGATGTTCTTCTCCAGCGGAGCGATCCGACTGAGATCCCAGCCCTTGGCGTACTCGGCAATTACCTCATCGAGTTCAAGACGGTGACTGTCAACCCCCTCCACCAACTGTTTGGTGAACGGCCGCGCATCAACGAGCAGGGTCGGGAGGGGCCGGCCCGTAACTTCCTGCTGGTAACAGGCAAAAACCGCATCGCGGCGCTGGTCTGAACGGCGCATCGGTCAAGGATACGACTACTGAAGGATGGTGGTGGTGATGGTCCGCACACCGCCGTGATCGTGGTGGTCGCAAAGGCAAATGCTTTACCAGGCCCGGAAGTGAAGCCCCCGGCTTCAGCTCAGGCCTGATCGTCTGCCACGCAGCCAGACTCCGTCCTCAGGCGCGGGAGACGTACTCCGCGGTCCTGGTGTCAACCCGGATCAGCTCCCCTTCTTCAATGAAGAGCGGAACCTGAACCTCGACGCCGGACTCGAGTGTGGCCGACTTGCTTCCGCCGCCCGAGGCCGTATCTCCCTTGAGTCCGGGCTCGGTCTTGACGACCTTCATGTCGATCGCACTGGCGACCTGAACATCAGTCGGGCTCTCGTCCACGAAAAGTACCTCGACCTCGTCGTTCGGCTGAACCCATTTCATCGCGTCAGCAGCGAGTTCGGCTGGCAGTTCGATCTGGTCGTAATTGCGACTGTCCATGAAGACGACCATGTCACCGGAGTCGTAGAGGTACTGCATCTTGCGTGACTCGGTCCGAACGGGGCGAAATTTCTCCCCCGCCCTGAAGGTCTTGTCCTGCACCGAGCCATCCTCGATCTTCCGGAGCTTGGTCCGGACGAAGGCACCGCCCTTGCCGGGCTTCACATGCTGGAACTCGATGATCCGCATGATCTTGCCGTCGACTTCGATGTGCATGCCGTTCTTGAACTGATTTGTTGAGATCACGCTGGCAAGTGTATTCAGAGGTCGGTTCAGCGAGAACTGCCGACCGGCATAATCGCAGTATGGAAACTCCCGCCCTGCTCGATGCACTGCTCAGAACACCCGGCCCGTCAGGCTACGAACGCGACGCTGCTGCCGTGTGGCGCCAGGCTGCTGGCTTTGCCGAAATAACAACCGACGGACTGGGCGGAAGCATCGCCACCGTCGGTGACGATGAAGGCGCTCCCCTGGTCGCAGTGGTCGGTCATATCGACGAGATTGGCCTGGTGGTAACTCACATCGACGAGAAGGGCTTTCTCTACTTCGCCCCGATCGGCGGCTGGGATCCGCAGATACTGGTCGGACAGCGGGTCCTGATCACCGGGACCCACGGTCCCGTTCACGGAGTGGCCGGACGCAAGCCGATCCACCTGCTCGACCCCGAGCAGCGCAAGAAGGTCGTAAAGCTGAAGGAGATGCACATCGACATCGGTGCCGAGGACCGGGATGCTGCTGAAGCCCTTGTATCGGTCGGTGATCCTGTGGTGATTGACGCAGAGCCGATGGCGGTCGCCGGAGGACGGCTGGTTTCACGCTCGATGGATAACCGGCTCGGCTCATATGTCGCCCTTGAGGCTCTGCGGCGCTGCCACGATGATTCAAAGATGAAAGCTCGTTTCGCCGCCGTCGCAGCGGTACAGGAGGAAATCGGTCTTTTCGGTTCACGCACCGCTGCTTTCACGGTCAGGCCCGATCTGGCCGTCGCAATCGATGTCACCCACGCAACCGACGCGCCGGGGGTAGATGAGAAGGAGGTCGGCAGCCATCCCTTCGGCTCAGGTCCGGTGATTGGCCGTGGCTCGACCCTTTCCCCCAGGGTCTACGAGTTGCTGCGCGATACCGCGGAAGAGGCCGGCATTTCATATTCAGTCGGTGCAAGTGGCAACGCAACCCATACCGATGCCGACTCTCTCCAGATATCGCGCACCGGAATCCCTACCGGCCTGGTTTCCATTCCGCTCCGCTACATGCACTCGCCGGTGGAGATGGTTGATCTCGCCGATGTCGAAGCCACTGTGGAGCTGATTCGCGCGTTCGTAAACAGGCTCGAGCCGGGAGTCGACCTCAGCCGCTGATCCAGGTGCGGTGGGCTGTGAGGAGCGGGTCGGTTCTCACTGACTTTCAACTGACCGAAACTTACGGGCCCGCTTCGGTCTAGTATCAGTGAGCCGCATCACACATGATCCGTCCGGCCGCCCATGTGGTCGGACAAATCCAGAACGAGGGGAACCAAGAGAGAATGAGCCACCGTCCGGAAGTGATCGACGTCCGTCGCATCGCCGCAGTCGTCGCAGCATTCCTTCTGTCCTTTGCCTTCATCGCAACGGTTGCTTCGATCGCCACATCCGGCGCCGATGCCAGGGCGAAGACGCCCCAGGTGTCGCTGAAGATCACCACTTCCAGTCAGGCCGCCCTGCTCAAGGCAGACCGCCTCACGGTCAAGGTCACCTCCAACGGCAAGGCCAGGGTCCAGGTCAATGGCTCGGCTACCGGTGGTAGCGGTCTCTTCCGGTCTGCGACCGTTTCCTTCGGAAATAGCGGTGGCTCGAGGAATGTCTCTCTCCCCCTGACAGCCAAGGGCCAGATGAAGCTGAGCCTTTGCGGAGCCAAGTCAGTCAAGGCGGAAGGACGCTTCTCCGGTGGCAGCGCCAGGAGCACCCGGAGCCTTGCCCGCGACGGCTCACGCTGCATCACGGTTCCGCTGGGTGCGAACCCTGATCGCTGCGACTTCCTTGACACGACCGTCTGCCTGCAGCCTTTCCCGAACGACATGTTCACAAAGCAGGCGAACACGGCGACCGGCAAGCAGCTCGACATCCACCTGAGTTCAACTCCCGCGAACAAGGGCACGCCTTCGAGGCCGAACGGCACCAACATCGACCCGACCGACATGAACCGGGGCGACGGCTTCAGCCCCGGCAACCTGATCGTGCTGAAGATCCCCGGACTGGACACACCGGCTGCATTCAACAACAGCGGCCTGGTGCCGATCACCAACATGAACGCATACGACGACCCCAACCAGGCCGTCATGGTGATCAATGCGGACACAGGCGAGCGCCACCCGATCTGGGCGGAGATCGACTCGAACCCGACGGCCGTCGATCCAAGTGATGCCGGGACAGGCGGTATCAACGCGAATCCTGACAACACCGAGGACGTCAATCTGATCGTCCGGCCGGCCGAGAACTTCGATCATGACCAGCGCTACATCGTGGTCTTGCGCAACCTGAAAAACGCTCAGAACGGGAAAATCGCTTCACCACCGGCCTTCCGGACCTACCGGGACAAGATCGTCACCAACCAGCCGTTGGTCGAGCAGCGCCGCAGCCACATGTACTCGGTGATCAACACCGCCGTAAACAAGGCCGGAGTAAACCGCTCCAGCATGTACATGGCCTGGGACTTCACAGTCGCCAGCGCCGATTCGGTGACCAGCCGCGCGCTGACCATCCGTGACGACGCGTTCGAGCGGCTCGGCGACGAGAATCTGGCTGACCGGATCATCACCGGCGACTCGCCGGGGTACTCGATCCAGAGCGCTACCGATCCCGGGGGCACCACGCTGATCCGGATCGAAGGCAGGCTGGAAGACGTCCCGTGCTACATCAGCTCGGCCAACTGCGCCCCTGGTGGCACTTTCCAGTTCGACGAGAACGACGAGCTGACCTGGAACCCGGCCAGCACGACCGACGTGCCGTTCCGCTGCAATGTGCCGGAAACCGTCCTCACCAGTAACCCCGGATCAGTTACTCCAACCCAGACCGGCACCTACGGGCACGGACTGCTCGGCGGCTTCGGACAGGTCAATGGCCAGGACCGGATCGGCAAGGACGCCAACACCACCTGGTGCGCCGTTGACTGGGCGGGGTTCTCTGACCTCGACCTTTCGTCAGTCGGTGCCTCCCTGGCCGACATGTCGAACTTTCCGAAGATGGTCGACCGCATGCAGCAGGGCTTCGTGAACTTCCTGTACCTGCAGCGGCTGCTCGTTCATCCGGAAGGGATATCTCAGGCCCCACAGCTTCAGGTTGACCCCGATGGACCTGCCTCCGCCTCATCGGCAATCGACACCTCTGAGGGGGACGACACCCGTGGCCAGTACATGGGCATCAGCCAAGGAGGCATCATGGGCCCCGCGCTGACGGCGCTCTCGCCGGATGTCGACTACGGAGTGCTCGGCGTCCCGGGTATCAACTACTCGACCCTCCTGCGACGGAGTGTGGATTCAGATGAGTACTTCAAGTCCACGATCGGTCTCTACCCCAACTACCCGAAGGAGGAGGAACGTATGCTCCTGCTCTCGTTGATCCAGCTGCTTTGGGATCGTGGCGAGGGCAACGGCTACGCGCACTTCGTAACCGACAACCCCCTGCCGGACACTCCGCCACATGAAGTCCTGATGCGGGTGGCCTACAGCGACCACCAGGTGGCGAATGTGACCGCTGAGGTCGCCGCACGCACCTGGGGCTCCAAGGTCTACTTCCCCGCGCTCGAGGACGGCAGGCACTGGGATCAGGACCCCTTCATGGGAATCGAGAAGGTGACCGACTTCCCGTTTGACGACGGAAGCATGATGGTCTACTACGACTCGGGACCAACCACATTCACCGGCAAGCGGGGCATCGGCGTGGCTCAGCCTCCGAACGAGAACCTGCCGCCCCGTCCGGAGTGGGGCTTCGGGCGAGACCCGCACGGAGACCCGCGGGCCTCCGAAGCAGGCATCCGTCACGCGGTGACGTTCCTCAACGGACCAGCAATAGATGGCAACAACCGGGGGACGATTGAAAGCTGTGACGTGGCGGGCGCCGGAGACTATTACTCCGGACCAGCCCCGTTCACCCCGATCTCAGCTCCAGCGGCTGGCGACAAACGCTGCTTCGCCAATGGCTGGAACGGCATCAACGGACTTACACCTCCGTGAGTTCGGTCAGCTTTCGCTGACATACATGAGTCGGCAGTAAAAACGGCCGGGCGAAAGCCCGGCCGTTTCCGTGCGGGTTGCCCCAGGCCGGCAGGCAGTGGGATGGCCTGAACGACTCGCGTGGCCGTCTGCCCAGATGCAAATGAAAAGACCGGCCCCCTCAGACCGGTCTTTCCGTACTTACCCTCTCTCCTGAAAATCCCTCGCCATGCGAGATCTGGAGTTCTTCCCTTCTATTCCCTGTCACCGGGTGGTGCGGCTGGGCCGAACCCCTGTGTGACGGAGATCACAGAATACACCATCCCCGGAAAATGTGTTGAAACGCACGACCTCGCGTCAGGGGCCCCGCGACTTCAGTCGACTTTGATCAGGTCTTTCGGATGGGAGCTCAGGTTCCGGGAAATACCATCGGCCGAGACGACGACCAGATCTTCGATCCTCACCCCGTACCTGCCCGAGAGATAGATCCCCGGTTCGACAGTCACGACATCGCCTGCGATGAGGGTGTCATCAGACCGCGGACCAAGCCGCGGCGCCTCATGGATTTCCATTCCGACGCCATGTCCCAGCCCGTGGCCGAACTGCTCCCCGTATCCGGCTCTGGTGATCAGGTCGCGCGCGACGCCATCGATTTCCGCGGCACTCCTGCCGGCGGCAACAGCCTCGAGGGCAGACTGGTTGGCCCTGAGAGTCACTTCGTAAATCCGGGAAGCCTCATCCTCAATCTCGCCGGTGGCAACCGTGCGGGTGCAGTCCGAGCAGTAGCCGTCGAGTCGCGACCCCATGTCAATCACCACCAGTTCCCCTTCCCTGATCTCGCGCGGACCTGGCTCGGCGTGGGGAGAGGCACCATTGGGCCCTGCCGCAACTATCGGAGTAAACGACGGCTCCGCACCATGTTCACGCATCCGCCCCACCGCATAGCCGGCAACGTCAGCCTCGGTTCGGCCGACAAGTCCACGCTCAAACAGCTCGGAATAGATCGAATCAGTCAGTTCGGCGGCTGCGGCGATCGCGGCAACTTCGACTGCGTCCTTGGAGCGGCGCAGCCGTTCGACCATACCGCCGGAGTCGGCCAGCGACAGGCCTCCGGTCAGCTGTTTCGTGAGAAGCTTTCCCGTGCGCATCGTCAAGTGGTTTTCTTCAATGCCGGCCGTGCCGCCGGGAACATACTCCGAGACGCAGCGGGCGACCCCCGCGAGCCACTCGCCGTCCACGATTTCAACGTCCCACCCGGCTACTTCGGTCGCAGCTCGGTCGGCGTAGCGAAAGTCGGTAAGAAACACCCTGATGTCGGGACCCGTCAGACAGGCTGCGTTGGTCCCTGTGAAGCCGGTGAGGTATTCGATATTGACCGGGCGGGTCACCAGCAGCGCGTCAAACCCACTGCTCGCAACCGCCTCGCTCAGCCTCTCCGGCCGCGTTGCCGCTGCGACCCCTTCAGGTTTGGATCCAGATGGGGTCTCAGCCACCGGCGGTACCGAGGCGCGTGGCGATCAGCCCGAGGGCCTCACGGTAGCCATCAGGCCCCTTGCCGCAGACCCTGGCTTCGACCAGACCGTTGAAAACCGAAACCCGTCTCCAGTCCTCGCGGTTTTCCACGTCGGACAGATGAACCTCGATCGCCGGGACCGGATCGACCGCGAGCGCATCCCCGATCGCATAGCTGTAGTGAGTCCATGCTCCGGCATTGATGATTGCCGCGTCGGCGCTCCCGCTGAGACGGTGGAGGTAGCCACAGAACTCGGCCTCGGAGTTGGTCTGGTAGAAGGTCGGCTCGATTCCCACCTCGCGGGCCCAGCCGGCTATCCGGTATTCCAGTTCGGAGAGGCTCATACCGCCGTAGATTTCAGGGTCTCGACGCTCCAGGACGTCGAAATTGACCCCGTGCAGTACTGCCACTCTGTTCTGTGATCTGCTCATGAGTTCAGCTCTTCCACGGCATCACGAACTCTAGCGCCATCGACAAGGCAGTCCGTGCGGGGCTCACCAGGCTTCTTCAGCAACACGAAACCAACGCCCCGGGAAGTCCGCTTCTTGTCGAACTGGACGGCGCGCAGGACTTCGTCCGGGTCAAGCGCAGGCTGGAGGGCCGTCGGCAGTCCGTGGCGGCTGCTCCAGGACTCCACCTCGTCTCTCAGTCCGTCTGCCCCGGACAACCTCAGCGCGGCCAGCAGGCCGAGAGCGACTGCTTCGCCGTGCCTGTAGCGGCTGTATCCGGTCACTGATTCGATCGCGTGGCCAACGGTGTGGCCAAGGTTGAGGACGGCACGAAGGCCGTGGTCCCTTTCGTCGGCCGCCACAATCGCGCATTTGTACCGGGCACAGGCGAAAATGAGGTCAGCGCGGGAGACGATCTCACCCGGCTCGAGTTCCTTCACCTGTCTCCAGAGTTCTCCACCTGCCAGAAGCGCTGTCTTGACAACTTCCGCTAATCCGGCTCTCAGTTCATCCTCAGGAAGCGTGGTGAGGGTATCGAGATCAGTGACTACGGCGGATGGAAGGTGGAACGCTCCGACGTAGTTCTTGCCCTCCGGCAGATCCACCCCGGTTTTCCCTCCGTATGCCGAGTCGACCTGCGCCACCAGCGTGGTCGGCACCTGTATGTAGGGAATGCCGCGTTGGTAGGTAGCGGCGCAGAATCCGCCCAGATCCCCGACCACACCACCACCTGTCGCGATAAGGCGGTCAGAACGGGTTACCCCCAGCCGGGCAATCTCCCGAAGGGAGTCCTCGGCCTGCTTCATCGTCTTCGACGACTCCCCGGGGGGCACGGTGACAGTTGCCTCCAGCCCACGTACGCTCCCCGCATAGAGCGGGCCCACGGATTCGTCGGTGAAGCCAAATGAGCGGCCCTCCCCTGGCAGTACGGGAGAGTCAGAAGCAAACAACGGGCTGTCCAGAAGGCCCCTGCCTACGTAGACGGGATAATCGCCATTCGAGCTGGCAGCCCAGAGCATGCGGGTGCCCCGGGGAAGGGCCCCGAGCATCTGAACCGCACCCAGCGCCCGCTCCCATAT
>CAIZLN010000079.1 GCA_903933815.1 uncultured Solirubrobacterales bacterium | reverse complement strand
GTCAGTCGGATCCGCTTCGACTCAGTTCAGGTCGAACCGGTCGAGATCCATGACCTTGTGCCAGGCAGCGGCGAAATCACGGACGAACTTTGCCTTTGCGTCTTCGCTCGCGTAGACCTCGGCCAGGGCCCTCAGCTCCGAGTTGGAACCGAAGACCAGGTCAGCCCGGCTCCCCTTCCACTTGATGTTCCCGTCGGCGTCACGACCTGCGAACTCGGTTGAGTTCTCGTCGACCGGTTCCCACTTTGTGCTCATGTCGAGGAGATTCACAAAGAAGTCGTTGGTCAGGGAACCCGGATTTTCGGTGAAGACGCCGAGCTCCGACCCGCCCTGATTGGCCCCAAGAACCCGGAGCCCGCCAACGAGCACTGTCATCTCCGGGGCGCTGAGATTCAGCAGGTTGGCCCGGTCGACAAGCATGTACTCCGCCGGCAGCGGCGGCTCTGCTCCGACGTAGTTTCGGAAACCGTCAATCTCTGGCTCGAGAGCCTCGAATGATTCGGGGTCGGTCTGTTCCTGGCTTGCGTCGGTTCTACCCGGGGTGAACGGAACGCTCACCTCTTGGCCCGCCTCGCGAGCGGCCTGTTCGATCCCGGCTCCGCCGGCCAGAACGATCAGGTCGGCCAACGAGACCCGCTTGCCACCGGACTGGGACTCGTTGAACTCCCGCTGGATTTTCTCCAGGGTCGAGAGGGTCTGCTCCAGCTCGGCCGGGTCATTGACGGCCCAGTCCTTCTGGGGCGTGAGCCGGATCCGGGCTCCGTTTGCACCACCGCGCTTGTCGCTGCCGCGGAAGGTAGAGGCTGATGCCCAGGCGGTTGAAACCAGCCGGGGCACGCCAAGGCCCGAAGAAAGGACCTTCTCTTTGAGCGCGGCGACATCGGAGTCATTGATCAGTTCGTGGTCAACCGCGGGGACCGGGTCCTGCCAGATCAGGACCTCATCCGGTACCTCGGGGCCCAGGTAGCGGGCCCTGGGTCCCATGTCGCGGTGTGTCAGCTTGAACCAGGCCCGGGCGAAGGCATCTGCCAGCTCATCCGGGTTCTCGAGGAAGTGCCTTGAGATTGGCTCGTATGCGGGGTCCTCCCTCAAGGAGAGGTCGGTCGTGAGCATCGTCGGGGCGTGCGTGGCCGAGGCATCGAACGCATCGGGCACGGTGTCGGTTGCGGCGCCATCCTTCGGCTTCCACTGCGAAGCTCCGGCCGGGCTCTTGACCAGTTCCCATTCGTAGCCGAACAATGTCTCGAGGTAGGTGTTGTCCCAGGCGGTCGGGGTCCTGGTCCAGGCGCCCTCGAGGCCGCTGGTGATCGCGCTGCCATTCGCACCGCTGCCGAACGAGTTCTTCCAGCCGAGTCCCTGCTCCTGAATCGGGGCGGCCTCGGGCTCGGGACCTACGTACTGGTCCGGGTCGGCTGCGCCGTGGTTCTTGCCGAAGGTGTGGCCTCCGGCGATCAGGGCAACGGTCTCGTAGTCGTCCATAGCCATACGGGCGAAGGTCTCACGGATATCGTGAGCAGCTGCGACCGGATCGGGCTCGCCGTTCGGACCTTCCGGGTTGACGTAGATCAGGCCCATCTGCACTGCGCCCAGAGGCTTCTCAAGCACCCGGTTGCCGCTGTAGCGCTTGTCTCCGAGCCACTCGGTCTCGGGGCCCCAGTAGATGTCGTCGTCCGGCTCCCAGACATCCTCGCGTCCGCCTCCGAAACCGAAGGTCTCGAAGCCCATGGACTCCATCGCCACGTTGCCGGCGAGAATCATCAGGTCTCCCCAGGAGAGCTTGCGGCCGTACTTGCTCTTGACCGGCCACAGCAGCCTGCGGGCCTTGTCAAGGTTTGCGTTGTCCGGCCAGCTGTTCAACGGAGCGAAGCGCTGCTGTCCGGTGCCGCCGCCACCGCGGCCGTCGCTGATCCGGTAGGTCCCGGCGCTGTGCCAGGCCATCCGGATCATCAGTGGTCCGTAGTGGCCGTAGTCGGCGGGCCACCACTCCTGTGAAGTCTTCAGAAGTTCCTCGATGTCCTCCTTGACCTCGGTCAGGTCGAGGCTCTCGAACTCAGCGGCGTAGTCAAAGGATTCCCCCATCGGGTTCGCCTCAACGGGGTTCTTCGCGAGGACCTTGAGATTCAGCCGGTTCGGCCACCAGCCGCGATTTCCCCCGCCCTCGGTGGGGTGAGGGGCGCGGTCGTGGGCTACCGGGCAGGCACCTTCGCGGCCGTCGGGCTCGTCATTCATTTCGCCGATCACGGCATTGGGGGAATCAGGCACTTGTTTCCTTTCGGAGTGGGTCGTTCTTTTCAGATGGGTAATCGGTTGAGCAATCGGGGCAAATTCCCCTGTAGATGACCTCGGCTTCGTCAACGACGTAGCCATGGTTGCCTGATGGCGTCAGGCAGGGTGCTTCACCGACGGCGCAGTCCACGTCGGCAATAGCACCGCAGGCGCGACAGACGATGTGGTGGTGGTTGTCGCCAACGCGTGACTCGTAGCGGGCAACCGAGCCGGCTGGCTGAATCTGGCGAACCAGACCCGCATCGGTCAGCGCACGCAGAACGTCGTAGACGGCTTGATGAGACACCGCGCCAAAGTCCTCCCGAGTAACGTCGATGATCGAGCCCGTGTCCGCGTGGGGGTGCTCGCAGACGGCACCGAGCACCGCCATCCGGGGACGCGTGACCCGAAGGCCGGTTTCGCGAAGCAGGGACTCAAGTTCGATTGTCGTTGGCAAGGTCCCCGGACTCTATCCGCTTTCTTGAATCGATCAAGGTTAGCTCCAGCCAGCCGGACGCGGCTTCAAGCCGGGAGGGGGTAAGTGCGCCCCGGTATTCTCTGCCCGCGGAGGCATTTTCTACCCGATCGACCCGCATGAACGACTTCCTCATGGCAACGGACCGCACTTCCCTCAACAGGAGACAAACATGAACCCGGCAACTGAACCCAAGGTTTCGTCACGGCGACCGATCTTTGACGACGAGCACGAGGATTACCGCGAGAGCTTTCGCTCCTTCCTGGCGGCTGAGGTCACGCCGAACTTCGCCGAATGGGACGCCAGCGGTGTTGTGTCGCGGGATCTCTTCAAGAAGGCTGCCGGCCACGGGTTCATGGGCATGGCCATTCCGGAGGAGTACGGGGGGTCAGGGGCCGATGACTTCAGGTTCAACGTCGTCCTGACCGAAGAAGCGATCAAGGCCGGGGTGGGTGCCGCTTTTGGTGGACCGATGCTGACCACCGACATCTGCCTGCCGTACATCCTCAGCTCGGGGACCGAAGAGCAGAAGCAGCGCTGGCTGCCCGGAATCGCGGACGGCGACCACGTGCTCGCGATAGCGATGACCGAGCCCGGGACCGGCTCCGACCTTGCGGCGGTCACGACCAGCGCCCGGCTGGAGGGTGACGAGTACATCCTTAACGGGTCCAAGACCTTCATCACCAACGGCGGCCATGCCGACCGGGTGATCGTCGTCGCCAAGACGGACCCCGACGCCGGACACGCCGGCATCTCCCTGCTGATGGTCGACACCGACTCCGAGGGCTTCTCACGCGGCCCCCAGATCGAAAAGCTCGGCCAGCATGCTTCAGACACGACCGAACTTTTCTTCGATGACATCCGGGTACCGGCCGAGAACCTGATCGGTGACGAAGGCAGCGGCTTTTTCCAGCTGATGGACAAGCTCGTCCCCGAGCGGCTGATAATCGCGGTCGGAGCCCTTTCGGGTGCCGAGGCGGCTTTCGAGACCACCCTTGAGTACGTCAAGGAGCGCACCGCTTTCGGGCGTCCGATCGGCAGCTTCCAGAACTCACGATTCGTCATGGCCGAGATCAAGACCGAACTGACGGTCGGACGCGCCTTCATCGACCAGTGCATCGCGAAGCACTGCGCTGGAGAGCTGTCGATCGAAGAGGCTGCGATGTCGAAGTGGTGGACGACCGAACTGCTCGGCAGGGTCACCGACAGCTGCCTGCAGCTGCATGGCGGCTACGGCTACACGCACGAGTATTCGATATCTGCCGCCTGGGTTGATGCCCGGATAACCAGGATCTACGGCGGCACAACCGAGATCATGAAGGAGCTGATCGGCCGCGGCATGGGCCTCTGAGGGCCTGGTAGCGGCCGCCTGAAGCGGCGGCCGGGATCAGCCGCTCAGTCGACCAGAAAACGGGTTGGCACATACGTCTGGGAGTCGGCCGGAGGCCGCACGTATGAGCGCTCCTGCCGGGGCGGCAGTTTGATCTTGTCCTGCTTGACTGACTTGTAGGGGACCTGCTGGAGCAGGTGGCTGATCAGGTTCAGCCGGGCGGTCTTCTTGCTGTCGGTGTCGACCACAAACCATGGGGTCTGTCTCGTGTCTGTGTAGGCGAACATCTCGTCCTTGGCTTCGGCGTAGTCAACCCAGCGGGCACGGGCCTCTATGTCCATGGGGCTCAGCTTCCAGTGCTTGGAGGGATCCTTGATGCGGGCCTTGAACCGCTTCTCCTGCTCCTCGTCGGATATCGAGAGCCAGTACTTGATCAAAATGATTCCGGAGCGCTGGAGCATGCGTTCGAAGCGCGGGGCTGAACGCATGAACTCCTGATACTCGTCATCGGTGCAGAAACCCATGACACGCTCGACCCCGGCGCGGTTGTACCAGCTGCGATCGAACAGGACCATCTCGCCGGCAGCCGGCAGGTGCGCGACATACCGCTGGAAGTACCACTGGGTCTTCTCGCGCTCGGTCGGTGTCGTAAGGGCTACGGTACGGATCACGCGGGGGCTCGTCCTCTCCGTGATGCGCTTGATCACTCCGCCCTTGCCAGCCGTGTCACGGCCTTCGAAGAGCACCACGACCCGCAGGCCGGCCTCGACGATCCACTCCTGCATCCGCACCAACTCGGTCTGCAGCAGTTCGAGCTCCTTTTCGTACTGGCGCTTGCTGAGTTCCCGAGGTTCTTCCGGTCCTTTGCCCATCGAGCGAGTCTACCGCCGATGGGCTGTCTGGCAGTCCTGAATAGATGTCCCGGTCGTGGCGACAACGCCTGGCATCAGCGACCTTTACTGCGCACCTCGACAGTCGCGGAGTAGGCTCACCTCATGGATCTGACCGTCACCCTCGGCGTCGCAGCAGCGGTTGGTGCAGGGATGTTCCTGCTGTGGCTGGTCAGTCTGGCCGTTCGCGATGCCTCAATCGTCGACATCACCTGGGGCCTGCTGTTCGTCCTGATCTCCTGGGTCGCCTGGGCCGCGGGAGACGGCGGCCCCGCGACTGTTCTGGTCGCCGTCCTGACCACGGCCTGGGGATTCCGGCTCGCTTTTCATATTGGCCGGCGCAACATCGGCCACGGTGAGGATCCCCGCTACATCGAGATGAGGCGAAAGCGGCCGTCTACATTCTGGATCTGGTCGCTTTTCGGAGTTTTCGCCCTGCAGGGATTGATCGCACTCGTCGTTTCACTCCCGATCCAGTCGCTGGCCGCCGTGGGTCATGACTCGATCGGGGTGGTCTCCTGGCTGGGCGCCGGCATTTTCCTGGTGGGCCTGGCATTCGAGGCGATCGGGGACAATCAGCTCTCCAGCTTCAAGGCTGATCCAGACAGTCGCGGCAAGGTAATGGACCAGGGACTGTGGAGGTACACCCGGCATCCGAACTACTTCGGCGACTCCGTCGTGTGGTGGGGGCTGTGGCTGGTAGCCGTCGGTTCCGGCGGCGCATGGTGGACCCTGATCGGACCGGCCCTGATGACATTCCTGCTGGTCAAGGTTTCGGGCGTGGCGATGACCGAGGCCGACATCGCGAAGCGCCGGCCCGGGTACAGCCAGTACATCCGCCAGACCAGCGCTTTCGTGCCGCTGCCACCAAAGAAGTAGCGGACTGCCCTCCGGTCAACGCTCTGGACTCCGGCCGATCAGGCCGGGTGCGGTTGAGCGATCGTGAGTATCATCGCGCACAATGGCCAAGTCGAAGTCGAAGTCAAAGTCCAGGTCGAAGCCCGGATCCAGGTCCAGCTCAGGCAAAAAGGCTGCTGCGCGGGAAGCGGAGGCCTCCCGCTCAAGGATCGGTAAGCAGGTGCGTGAGGCCAGGGAAGAGCAGCAGGTGCTCGCTGCTGTCCCCGGCACAGGCCGGCACCTGGCTGAAGGCGAGGCGACGGGCAAGGCAGCGCGGAAGCGGGTACCGCGTTCGACCCTGGCGGACCTCGCTCTGCCAGAGGATCGTCCGGATCCGGTTGACATCCTTGAGGATCAGGCCAAGACACGTTTGCCTCAGCTGATTCCGGTCCGCTACGGCCGGATGCTCGCTTCTGCTTTTACTTTCTACCGCGGAGCAGCGGCAATCATGGTGGCCGACCTGGCCAGGAGTCCGGTCACGGGCATGAAGGTTCAGGCTTGTGGTGACGCGCACCTCTCCAACTTCGGGGCTTTCGCTTCTCCGGAACGACGTCTCGTCTTTGACATCAACGACTTTGACGAGACCCTCCCGGGCCCCTGGGAGTGGGATATAAAGCGACTTGCCGCGAGCTTTGAGATAGGTGGTCGCGACCGCGGTTTCAGCAGGAAAGAGCGGAGGCAGGTGGTTCTCGCTGTTGCCGGCCAGTACCGAGAGGCGATGGCTGAGTTTGCGGCCATGGGAAACCTCGATGTCTGGAACTGGCATCTTGATGTTGATTCGGTCTACGCGGAGCGGTCCGGGGACCTCGGCGAGTCCGAGCGTCTTGGCCTGGAACGCCGTGTGGCCAAGGCGAAGGGAAAAGACAGGCTCAGGGCGTTCTCCAAGCTGACCCACATCGTCGACGGCCAACTCAGGATCATTGAAGATCCCCCTACGATCACTCCCCTGGACCACCTCGTTCCGCCGGAGAAGCACCTCGAACTCGACGATCGGGTCCGGAAGATCCTCGCTTCTTACCGGGAGAGCCTCAACCCGGACCGTCGGGTGCTCTTGGATGAGTACGAGTACGTGCACGCTGCGTTCAAGGTTGTCGGCGTCGGAAGTGTCGGTACGCGCGCCTGGATCGTGCTGATGGTCGGACGCGACACGGGCGACCCACTCTTCCTTCAGCTGAAGGAGGCACAGGAATCGGTACTTGAGCCGTTTGTCGGGGCCAGTCGTTATGGCAAGCACGGCCGTCGGGTCGTCGAGGGACAGAGGCTGACCCAGACCGCGAGCGACATCTTTCTCGGGTGGACCACCGCTGAGGGCTTCGACGGTATCAAGCGGGACTTCTACGTTCGACAGCTTTGGGACTGGAAAGGGACTGCCCGGGTGGAAAAGATGAGTCCCCGTGCGATGGGTATCTACGGTCTGCTCTGTGGCCGGACCCTCGCCCGGTCCCATGCCCGAACCGGAAACCGTTTCGCGCTGGCCTCATATCTCGGCAAGAATGACAGCTTTGATCGGGCGATTGCTGCCTTTTCTGTCGCGTATGCCGATCAGAACGAGCGTGATTACCGGGCCCTGCTCGATGCCCGCGACAGCGGCCGCATAGAGGTAGAGGAGCCATCAGACTGACTCCTGCGTCAGCCTCCCGGGGATCTCGGGAGTCGGCTGGGTGGACCGGATCGGAGGGTCCCGGAAATCAGTCAAGTGCGGCGCGGGCTGCCGCAACCCGGGCCACCGGGATCCGGTACGGCGAGCAACTCACGTAGTCAAGTCCGGCTGCGTGGAAGAACTCGACGCTGGCCGGGTCGCCTCCGTGTTCGCCGCAGACTCCGAGGGGGAGGCCGGGCTTGGTTGCCCGTCCCTTTTCGGCCGCTATCCTGACGAGCGCGCCGACACCGTCGATGTCTATCGTCTCGAACGGGCTGGTGGGCAACAGCCCTCTGGATAGATATTCCGGCAGGAAGACGCGCTCGGCGTCGTCCCGGGAAAGACCCAGAGCGGTCTGGGTGAGGTCGTTGGTGCCGAAACTGAAGAAGTCGGCCTTCTCGGCAATCTGCTCGGCGACCAGGCATGCGCGAGGCAGCTCGATCATCGTGCCGACCGGCACCTCCATCTCAGCGCCGGCCCCTCGGAGTACCTCTGTGATCGTGCGGTCGACACCCTCCCGCAGCAGTTCCAACTCACTTTCAAAGGCGATCAGCGGCAGCATGATTTCGACCCTGGGCACCGTGCCCGTCTTCGCGGCAACATCCAACGCGGCCTCAACGATGGCTCTGGTCTGCATCTCATACAGCCCTCGCAGCAGGATGCCCAGGCGGGCCCCGCGACTGCCGAGCATGGGATTGACCTCTTCGAGGTCCCGCGCGACGGACAGGCGGACGCTCGCACGCCCCGCCCCGGCCTTGTCGCCGCGCTCGCGGGCCTCGGACAGCTCTCGTTCGAAGCCGGAAACCGGAATGAACTCATGAAGCGGCGGATCCAGCAGTCGAATCGTGACCGGCAGCCCCTTCATGACCTCGAGCAGGTCCCGGAAATCCTCTCGCTGGATCTCACCAAGGCGGTTCAGGCCTTCAGCAAACTCACCTTCGAGTGGACCACTTTCGCCACCGTCGGCATGCTGGCGCTCGCGCCGGGCAAGCTCGCCGGCAATGAACATTTCCCGGACGAGTTCCTCGCGGTCGGCCCCGAAGAACATGTGCTCGGTTCGGCAGAGGCCGATGCCCTCGGCCCCCATGTCGATGGCGTGGCGGGCATCTTCTGCGGTGTCAGCGTTCGCCCGGACCCCGAGCGTGCGGATCTCGTCCGCCCAGCCGAGCACTTCGTTGAAGGCATCGTCGATCTCGGGCCTGACAAGTTCAACCTCGTCGGCGGTCACGACTCCCGTCAGGCCATCGATTGCAATCCGGTCTCCTTCGCGCATCTGACGACTCCCGATCGTCACCGTCCCGCGATCCGGGTCCACCTTGACCTCCGAGGCACCAACCACGCAGGGTCTGCCCATCCCCCGGGCGACGATGGCTGCGTGAGAAGACTTTCCTCCCTGGGCGGTAAGCACACCGCGCGCGGCGTGGAACCCGGCGACGTCGTCGGCCGAGGTGAAGGAGCGCACAAGAATCGAGTCTTCGCCCTCGGCGGCACGCTGCTGCGCGGCCTGGGCGGTCAGCGCGATCACGCCAGCCGCAGCCCCGGGTGAGGCCGGTACACCGCGGGTCAACTCTTCGAATTCCGCATTCGGGGCAAAGGCAGGGTGGAGCAGCGCGGTCAGGGTCCCGGGGCGGATCGTGCGCAGCGCGTGATCGCGGGAGAGCAGGCCTTCACGGACCGCGTCGGTTGCGAACTGGACCGCTGCCCTGGCGTGGCGTTTGGCACCCCGTGTCTGGAGGATGTAGAGCCGACCGTCTTCGATCGTGAACTCGATGTCCTGAATGTCGCGATAGTGGGCCTCGAGCCGGGTGAGGCTGTCGATCAGCTCTGCGTGCATGTCGGGCATCCTGCGCTGGAGGTCATCGAGGTCCTCGGTGTTGCGGATGCCGGCGACGACATCTTCGCCCTGGGCATTCAGGAGGAAGTCGCCGACCGGTATCGGGGCAGCGGTGGTCGGATCACGAGTGAAGGCCACACCCGAGCCTGAGCGTTCGCCCATGTTGCCGAAGACCATGCGCTGGACGGTGACTGCGGTACCCAGGGCGTCGGGGATGCCGTTGAGCCGGCGATAGGTGATCGCCCGGTCGTTTTCCCAGGAGTCGAAAACGGCCCTGACCGACTGGATCAACTGGGAGAAGGGATCGTCGGGGAAAGGCTCTCCGGTGTGTCGTTCGAAGATCTCGAGATAACGGGTGACAAGTTTTCTGAGGGCGGCTTCATCAAGCTGGCTGTCGATCTCGACGCCACTCTCGTTGCGGGCCGCGATCAGCGCCTCTTCGAAGGACATCGCCGAAACTCCCCGCACGACTTCAGCGAACATCTGGATCAACCGCCGCCGTGAGTCCCACGCGAGGTGGGCATCACCCGTCTGCCGGGCCAGGCCTTCAACTGAACGCCCGTTCAGGCCGAGGTTCAACACGGTGTCGAGCATTCCCGGCATCGAGACCGGGGCACCGGAACGTACTGACACGAGCAGCGGGTCGTCGGGGTCACCGAGCCGCTTTCCGGACTCTTCTTCGAGCAGGGTCAGGGCATCGCGGATCTGGCCTTCGAGGCCTTGGGGCATTTCACCTTCGCCCTCCTGGTAGCGCACGCAGGCAGCGGTGGTGATTGTGAAACCACCGGGGACTCTGTCGGGCCCGAGAACCTGAGTCATCTCCGCCAGGTTGGCACCCTTGTTGCCCAGAAGTGCCCGCATCTCGGTGCTGCCCTTGGAGAAGCCGACCACCCAGGGCCGTCTTTCTGGATTCATTCCGGTGGGATCCACTACCGATATTCATATTGCTTTCGGACCTGCAATAAGCTGAAGGCCATGCGAAAGGACCTTAAAATCCGTGGCTACACGGTCGCGCAGTTTCCGAACCTTCCCCTTGGACTGGCGCTGGTGGGCCTCGTGGCGGGTTGGATCCTGTCATCCGGTTCGGCCGCACACGCGCTGGCCAGAGCGGTCTTTTTTGTCGGGCTGGGGATCTGGGCCTGGCTGGAGCTGAGCGACGGCGTCAACGGGTTTCGCAGGTTTCTCGGTGCGGCCGGACTGGCATACACCGTGGTCTCGCTAGCTGGCGCACTGGACTGAATCGCAACAAACCTGCTCCGGCCGCGTTATGGTAGGGACGGGACACGTGGGGCGGATCTGCTGCTCTGCGTAGATGCATTGGAGACGGAGAGGATTAGCTTGAATCAGCCGCTTGTACACCGCAGGTACATGACCGGAACCACTGGCCGGGTTTTCCTGCTGCTGGCAGTCGCAGTTGCCTGGGCCTTCGTTGCGGCCGGGCCGGCCGCCCACGCCGGGGCAGCGAAAGCCGGCCAGCCGAGGCCGAACATCGTTTTGATCCAGGCCGACGATGCGGTCGTCAGTGACCTTCAGTACATGCCGAATGTGAAGCGCCTGATGAAGCGCGGCGGCACCAGCTTCTCCAACTACTTTGTTTCGTATTCGCTCTGCTGCACTGCGCGGACTACCCTGCTGACCGGTCAGTTTTCACACAACCACCGGGTGCTGAGCAACTTCAGGGCCAACGACGGTGGCTACTACACCTTCCGCGACCTGCCCGGGAAGCTCAACCAGCGCAACTCTCTCGGACCCTGGCTCCAGGGGGCCGGGTACCGGACCGCCCTGGTCGGCAAGTACCTGAACGAGTACGGAGCGCTTGACCGCACCGAGGTTCCACCCGGATGGAATCGCTGGGTCGGCCTGCTCGATAACTCGACTTACGATTACTTCAACTACGCCCTGAACATCAACGGCAAGCTGCGCTACTACGGTGATCCGGACTACGCGGAGGCACAGCTGGATCTCGCGACCCTGAATGCGACGGAGCCGCCCACCAGCTTCCCCGAGCTGCTGGCCGACTTCCGTTCGATCTTCGTACCTTTCGATTACTTCGGCTGGCAGCGCGAGCAGGACTACACAATGGATGTCGGCGGGTCCTTCGCCGCCGACTTCGTCCGTAACTCAGCCCCGTCCAGAAAGCCTTTTTTCCTCTACTACTCGCCACCAGGACCCCACGCCGAGGACACCAATCATCTTCAGGGGCTGAGGCCGGGGGCACCTGGACCCGATCCGCGCCCGCCGGCCCGTTATCGCGACACCTTCGACAACGTGCCGCTCCCGAGGCCCCCGTCTTTCAATGAGGCGGATGTGTCTGACAAGGCGGTGAACCTGAGCGGGTTGCCACTTTTGACCGAGCCACAGATTGCCGAGATGACCGAAAACTACCGGGGTCGTCTCGGGGCAGTTCGTGCGGTGGACGACCAGGTCCGTCGGATAGTTGACGAGGTTCGTCGGGCGGGGGAGATGAAAAACACCTACTTCATCTTCAGCTCGGACAATGGCTACCTGCAGGGTGAGCACCGTCTCCGTGGTTCCAAGTTCCTGCCATATGAAAACTCGATCCGGGTACCTACCCTGATCAGCGGGCCGGGGGTCAGGAAGGGCCAGGTCAGGACAGGCAACGCGATTGACGTCGACCTTGCCCCGACCATCCTCGACATAGCGAACGTGAAGTCCGGGCGGGTGATGGACGGCACCTCCCTGCTTCCTGCCGCCGAGAACAGGCGCCGCATACCGGAACGCGCAGTCCTGCTTCAGGCCATGCGCCCGCTGCTCCGCTTCTACACTCCGCTGACCGCCTTCGACCAGCCGTTTTACGGGGTGCGCACTGAGGGCTTCAAGTACCTCAACTGGTCTTTCGACGCGACCGAGCTCTACAACCTGAAACAGGATCCGGACGAGTTGGTGAACCTGGCAGAAGACCCGGCCTACGCGGATACCGTCGCCCGCCTCGAACAGATCTCCAAGCGACTCAGCACCTGTCGCGGTTCGTCCTGCCGTTGAAGTAGGGTCGCCGTCATATGAGCGAACCGACGATCGAACCGACTGGCGAGCAGATCAAGGCTCTTTTGGATTCTTCGCAGGAGGGACCGATCACCATGGTCAACCTGTTGCGATTCCGGGATCAGGCTCTGGCGCCGGATGAGGGCATGTCAGGCGCGGAGGCTTACGGGATCTACAGCCAGGGCGTGGCACCCTTCCTGGATGAAGCAGGCGGCAAGGTGCTCAGCGCCGTCGCCTGCAGCCAGAGCGTTATCGGTCCGGCTGAGCCCGAGTGGCACATGGTCATCATGGTCGAGTATCCGTCGCGTGAGGCCTTCCTGCAGATGGTAGGCAACGCGGATTACCAGGAGGTTGCCAGACACCGCTCGGCCGCCCTGGGCGACAGTCGGCTGATTCTCTCGAACCGGCTCGCGTGAGCGGTTCCTACTGGCCTCAGCCATGGACCGGCGAAGACGGCGGGCCGAGGCGGTGGTGCAACGCTGAGGGACAGGCAGGGCCCGGTCTGAAGCCGGGAGAGGAGCTGAAGGTCGTTGCGAAGAAGGACGCCTTTGCCTCTGACATGGTGATCCGCCGGGAGCCGGGTGAGCTGTTCGCGCTGCGCCACACCCTGCCGTTCGGAGACCCACTTGCCGGAGAAGTCGAAGGCTGGGTCGAGAAGCTGGACCCGGAGACGCTCGCCGTCACCGCGTCGAGTCCCCGCGTCGCATCCGGCCGGTACTGGCCAGGTGGAATCGCCGCACATTCAAACGGAGACCTCCACATGGTCTTCGGGCACTCCGCCCACCGGCTCACCCCCGAACTTGAACCACTCGCTTCGCGGAGGCTGCCGGTCGACCGGCCATACAACTCGTTTGTTCTGCTCGACGGCGGCGAGCTGGTAACCAAAGACTGCGATGCGCCGGCAGGCCTCGCGCCCTCGACCGTTTCGGTGCTGGATCCGGAGACCCTTGAATCACTCGCCCCGGAGCTTGAGCTTCCGGAGCCGAGTATCGCCCGGCTGTCCTCGGATGGAGTCACGGTGATCGCGGTCGGAACGGAAACCATCTTCCGGCTGATCTTTGACCGGGACGCCGGGCGGCTCGAGATCGACCAGTCATGGAATCCACGTTACGGCCCGGCGCCGGGTCGCAGCTACGGCTGGGACCCCGTTGTGACGGACGAGCATGTTTTCTGGATGGATCAGGGCAGGAACTCGACCGACTGGTCGATGGTCGGCACTGGAGAGGACTCCGCGCCGGTCCGGCTGTGGTGGGCGAGGATCGACGACCCGCAGGCCCTTCGTTCGGTCGAAATCAGCGGACTTCCCTACGGCACCGAGTCGAACCCGCCGGCCTGGGACCCGGTGAAGCAGACGGTAATAGCGTACGACGCCGGAAACGCCGTGCTGCGGGCGTGGCGAATGAAGGGTGATGAGCTCGAGCCACTGTGGCGCAGGGACGGGTTTGCCCACGCCGGGCACCTGGTGCTCTATCCGGACACCCGGGAGGTGCTCGCCCAGGACTGGCAGAGTCCGGCGCTCCTCCGGCAGCCGACGGTGCGCCGGCTGGTCCGTCCTTCACTTCGCAGGCTGGGTCATTCGGCCAGGGTACGCCAACTCTCCAGGCCCATTGGCACGGATAACCTTGTGTTGCTGGACCTTGACACCGGGTCTGACAAGGCAAGGGTCAGGGTGCCTTCGCCCTCCCAGGCATTTCTCTTCCCGGCGCCCGGATTCGAACGTGACTTTTACTACCAGTCGATGACTACTATCGCCCGGGTGGCCGTCAGGTAGTTCGAGGCTTCGTCGTCCGGCCGGGATCCGGACCACGGTGAAACCCGGGGTTTCAATCCTTGAGCCACTCGCCCAGCAGCTGTCGAAGCTCGGGACCGCTGCCCGGGTCGAAAAGGTTTATGGCCGGCACTCCGACCAGCTTGTCGATCAGCCGGATCCCGGCCTCTGTGCTTGTCGAGCGCCCTGAAACCAGATCGGGCTTCATCCCAAATGCCTCGACCACGCCTACAACGGCGTAGGGGTCGGAGGCGCAGAGGATCGTCGCCGTGACGCTGTCCGCGAGAACCTCCATCGCGACATCGCCACAGTAGGGCTCGAGGGGAGATGCACCTGCTTCGATCACCACTACATCGGGTTCGGCCGCGGCCAGCCTGGAGCAGAGAAGCTTCAGGCTCTTCCTGTACTCGTCAGGTGGCACGACTGTCGAGGGCAGGCCAACATCGACGAAGTCCATGATCGGATCTGCTCCAGCGGCTTTCATTGCCAGGATGTCCCGCAGGCGACCAACCCCGGTCACCTTCGCCCCCGCGACCCGCTTTCCCATCCTGACCAGTTCACGGATCAGAGCGATGGCGGACACGGTCTTGCCGGACTCCATCGAGGTGCCGATAATCAGGATCACCGGAACTTCCAGCCGGTGTGGTTCGACAGGCACCAGGAAGTCCTTCATGCGACAGGGCTCGCCGTTCCGGCTCGCATGGCCGACATACATCACATTCGCCAGCTCAGAGCTCTGAATGGCGGCCGAAGTACAGACGCCAAGAACTCCTGCTGCGGTGAGCGTCTGCATCTTCAGGTCACTGCCGACCTCGCGCCAGTCGCCTACGACCTCCAGGGTCGCTGCCCTGGTGCCGAGGGCACCGACGAGCCGGTCACCCGGGTACATCGGCACTGTGGACCCGTCGGGAGTCTCGACGGGATATGAGTCAGGTCCTTCATCGAGCATCTCGACAATCACGTAATCCCCGCGTGACCACTCTTCGCGTGGCAGCTCAACTGACTCCGGGGGAAGGCTCCCGAAGTCGGTGATCCGGGTCAGGCTTCCGAGAAGCAGCTCCTGTCGGCTCATCGGCTGCCTTCCATCGGGCTGGATGGACCGGGCGGCCCGGCCAGCAGCAGGGCGAGGAGGGCTGCGCGCTCCGGCATCCGCTCCACGACCACGTGCTCGTGGTCCGCGTGTGCTCCGTCGCCTACCGCGCCGAGTCCGTCGAGGGTCGCGGTGAGCGTGCTGGCGAAGTTACCGTCAGAGGCGCCGCCAACCTGAGCCTCGTCAATTTCCAGCCCTATTTCGGCCGCCGCCTCACGGGCTCGTTCCCAGAGCATCCGGTTGCGGGGGGTCGGTTCGAGCGGGGGACGGCGAAAGTCTCCTTCAACCTCCAGGG
The DNA here is from genome assembly GCA_903933815.1 of uncultured Solirubrobacterales bacterium. Taxonomy (GTDB): domain Bacteria; phylum Actinomycetota; class Thermoleophilia; order Solirubrobacterales; family 70-9; genus 67-14. The sequence continues at coordinate 19,392 of CAIZLN010000079.1, read as the reverse complement.
AGACGCGATCATCGCCCGGCACGAGGCTGCGGATTGCGGCCTCGACACTTTCAGCGTCCGCGGCAGTCGGGACACGGGTTTCGATCTCGGCGCTCGCCTCCGGTGCGACGATGTTGGCCTGCATGCCTCCGTCAATGGTGCCGACATTCACCGTCACCCCGCGCTCGGCGTCATTTAGCTCAAACAGTCGCTCGACCTGCCTGGAGAGCTCCAGGATTGCACTCGCACCTGCCCCTGGATCGAGACCGGCATGGCTCGCAACGCCACTCACCTTCAAGGCAAAGCGCCCGACGCCCTTACGCCCGGTCTTCAGTCTTCCGTCGGGCCCGTATGAAGGTTCCATGACCAACGCCCGGTCCGCCTCTGCCGCCATGGCCTCGACATGACGACGCGAATCCGGGCTGCCGATCTCCTCGTCACAGTTGAGCAGGATCACGGGATCGCAGGGCATCTCGACCCCCAGCTCCAGGTTCGCGCGAAGGGCGAAGATCATCTGGACCAGCCCACCTTTCATGTCGAATACTCCCGGCCCGTAGAGGCATCCCTCGCGCATCTCCACGGGCATCTGCCCGACAGTTCCGACCGGCCAGACGGTGTCGAAGTGGCCGAGCAGGAGCTGCTGTGGCCGAGCGCCTGTGCCCAGGGTTGCCCTGATGTGGTCGCACCCCTCGGCTCCGGGTAACCGCTCGACCGTGAAGCCGATGTCTTTGAGCAAGGCACTCAGCATCCTGCGTACCGGCTCCTGGGCCATGCCTTCGAGCGAGGGGGACTCCGCCTTGGCCAGATCAGCCAGCAGTTTGGTCATTTCCTCCTGGCGGCTGTTCAGCCAGCCTGAAAGGTCCCTCGCGTCTGGTTTCAAAGCTTGAAGTTGGTGTGGAACGGGAACGAGTAAGTCTGCGAGATGCTCGCAAACCGGCCAGGGCTGATGTAGGCGAGCATTGGCGAGGCGGCGATCAGGTCGCTGTCATCATCCTCTTCGGTGCGCATCGAGCCTTCCGCAACCGCAGCGGCTACCACCTCGCCGATGATCAGGGTGTTTTCACCGAACCCGTCGATTACTCTGTCCAGCCGGCACTCCAGCCAGAGGTAGGAGTCGCGCACCAGGACTCCCCTGACTTCCCGGGACGGAACTGTCGGGACCGTGTCCAGGTCGGGCTTTTCGCCGGTTTCATCTCGCGGCCCCGCAGTGAAGCTGGTCTGCACGATCTGCTCGGGCCGAGGGAAGCTGACGGTGAACTCTCCGGTTCGCTGAGCATTCGTCTGGGTAGCGTGCCGGGGGCTGCAGGCGAAGCAGAAATAGTTGCTCCAACCGAGGGGCATCGCCATGTGCTTCGGGGCCAGATCGTGGCTCTCGCCGTCCGGTTCGATCGTGCCGACGATTACCAGCGGGGCCACTGTGAAGAATGAGGGCCAGATCGGCGAATCCACCGACAGCGAAACCGATCGCTGGAGTGGAACTTCCTGCTCTTCAGCCATGGGACGAGCCTATACCCACCCGGGTGGCATCGTCCACGGCCAAACCCTTCCGGCAATCAGTAGTTCCTACTGAAAGAAGGCCTCCGGCATGGGGATATCTTGGCTACGAAGGTTGGTCTGACCGGGCAGACGGGGCGGTCACCACCCGAAACCCCAAAACCGAGGTGAAAAAAATGAGTTCTTCAGCTCCAGCTTCGAAGCGGGCCGTGGTCATCGGCTCGAGTTTTGCGGGCCTGACCGCTGCCTTTGAGCTCCGCAAACGGCTTGATGCCGCACACGAGGTAGTGGTGATTGAGCCGCGTGAACAATTCACTTTCATCCCCTCCCTTATCTGGGTCCCTTTTGGAATGCGTGACCCGGAAGACGTGACCTTCGAACTTGAGCCGGTCTACTCGAAGAAGGGCATCCGGTTCATCAACGATGCGGCGGCGAGCTTCGACCTCGAAGGTCGAAAGGTGGTCACGACCGGCGGCCAGGAGGTCGAGTACGACAGCCTGCTGGTGGCAACCGGCCCCCGTCTGGCCTTCGAAAAGATAGAAGGGCTCGGCCCGCATGATGGTTATACCCAGTCGGTGTGCAACCTCGAGCACGCGATGCTGACCCGCGGCGCCTGGGAAGAGTTCCTCGAGAATCCCGGCCCGGTGGTCGTAGGAACGGCTCAGGGAGGTTCATGCTTTGGCGCCTCTTACGAGTTCCTGCTGAACACCCACTACCGGATCAAGAAGGCGGGACTCGAGGATGTAGCACCGATGACCTTCATCACCGCCGAACCGTTCCTTGGTCACTTCGGGCTGGGAGGGGTATCGGACTCCCGGCAGCGGGTGGAGAAGTACTTCGACAAACTCGGCATCGAAGGTATTCCAAACAATGTGATCAGTGAGGTTCGCGATGGTGAGATCGAACTCGACGGGGGTCGGATGCTGCCGTTCGCACTGTCGATGATCGTGCCCCCGTTCACCGGGGTAGATGCGGTGCGGGACACGGAAGGACTTGGCAACCCGATGGGCTTCATCCCCGTGAACGACGAGTTTCGCCACGAAGAGGTCGAGAACGTCTACGCCGCAGGTGTGGATGTTGCCGTTGCCCCGCCGCAGAAAACCGAAGTCCCAGCGGGTGTTCCGAAGACCGGGCAGATGAGCGAAGTAATGGCCAAAGTAGCCGCCCAGAACATGGCGGCCGACATCCAGGGCGGTGAGCGGCGGGAGATGCCGATGTCGGAGATGGAGGCGATCTGCATCCTTGACGCCGGCAACGCTGGAATCATCTTCAAGGCCGACCATGTCCTGGGGGAATCCGAGCATCCTCATGTGATGGCGGGCCCACAGGCCCACTGGGCAAAGATCGCCTTTGAGAAGATCTTCATGGGCAGCCGAAAGCGCGGCCATCCGATCCTCTAACGGGCCGGCATCCAGACAAAGAGAAATACCTGCGCCACGCGCGGACAAGGAGCAAGCATGCACAACATGAACGTCGAGGCTGTCGAACAGACGATCGCAGTTGCCAGGCAGGATCCCGCCGCAGCTGTGCAGCCGGTGGCCTTCGACGGGCAATGGCAGACGGAGGAGGGTGCCGCCCAGTTCCGCACCGACATCCCGCTGCCAAACGGTGAATCGGTCACCTTCGAGTGTGACTATCCGCCACACATGGGTGGCACCGGCCGCGCCCCGAACCCGCTCGCCTACTGTTTCTGGGGCGGCATCGCCTGTTTCGCGATGACCTTCGCGCAGGAGGCTGCCGTCAAGGGAGTGGAGATCAAGTCACTGCGCGCCCGGGTCTCGACCGAACTCGACATGAGCCGCGCCCTGGGCGTCAGCGATCGTCCACCGGTCCAGGGGATCGACTGGTACCTGGAGGTCGACGCTGATGCCTCTCCCGAGCTGCTCGCCGAGATCAAAGCTGACTCTGACGAGCGCTGTCCCGGGGCGTACTGCATCAGCAACCCGATCGAGCTGAACACGCACCTGGAGATTCTGGACCCTCAGTGAGCGCCCCTGATGAAGTCGAGGTCGAGCGACTTGCCGACCGGGTTCACGGCAGTGGTCTCTCGGCCCGCCTCTATGACCCCTTTCTCTGGTGGGGGGAGAAGGGTGGGCTTTCGAAGAAGCGGGAACGGCTGCTGCAGGCAGCCCGGGGCGAAGTGCTTGAGATCGGTGCTGGCACCGGGCTGAACCTGGCGCACTATCCGTCCGGACTGAAACGCCTTGTTCTGACCGAACCTGAAGAGCACAAGGCGGCGCGGCTGCTGAAGAAGGCGAAAGAACTGGGCGTCGAGGCAGAGTTCGTTCGGGCATCGGCGGAGGCTCTGCCCTTCGACGATGAAAGCTTCGACACCATCGTTGCGACCCTCGTCTTCTGCACGGTGGGCGAGCCGGAGCAGGCGATCGCTGAACTCAGGCGGGTGCTGCGCCCCGGTGGGTGCTGGCTCTTCATTGAGCACATCCGCTCGGACAGGCCGGCCATCGGTCGCATCCAGGACCGGATTCGTCGCCCCTGGGCCAGCGTTGCTGACGGTTGCCAGTGCAATCGGCGAACGATCGAGATGATCGAGGCGGGAGGCTTCACCGTTGAGCTCAAGAGCGTTGCCGACAAAGCTCTGATGCCACCGGTTGCCCGCCCGATAGTCGCCGGGACGGCACGACCGGGCTGAGCAGGCAGGCCGGATCTGCGACCCTGCCTTGATGAGCGAAGCAGTAATCGTAGGTTCCGGCCCCAACGGTCTCGCGTGTGCTGCGGTCCTCGCTCGGGCCGGGATGAAGGTGAAGGTCTACGAAGCTTCGGGGACAATCGGGGGCGGAACGCGAAGTTCCGAGCTGACCGTTCCGGGAGTGCTCCACGATCACTGCTCGGCAGTTCACCCGATGGGCGTGGCATCGCCGGTTTTCGAAGAACTTGATCTCGCCTCACATGGACTCGAGTGGCTTTGGCCAGAAATTGACATGGCCCACCCACTCGATCATGGAGGGGCAGGCGTGGTCCACCGCTCATTGTCCAGGACAGCCACCGGCCTTGGAGACGATGCGCTTGCCTGGGGGCGCCTGTTCGGGAAACCGACGGCAGCCTTCGACCGCCTTCGGCACGAGATCCTGGGACCGGTCATCCACCGGCCCCGCCATCCGGTGGACCTTGCCCGGTTCGGCCTGCCTTCATTGCTTTCGGCGACCGCCCTGGCCCGTATCTTCCGGACCGAGCGTGGGCGGGCACTCTTTGCGGGAGCGGCAGCACACTCTTTCAGCCCGCTGAACCAGCCGATGAGTGCCGCGGTCGGCATGGCTCTGATCGTCTCGGGCCACAGCGGAGGGTGGCCGGTCGCACGGGGAGGTTCGAAGTCGGTGTCGGAGGCGCTCGCATCGGTCATAAACGAAAACGGTGGCAGCATCGAGACCGGCAGGCGGATCGACTCCCTCGATGAGGTCCTGCCCGCTGATGTGGTGGTGCTGGATACCGGGCCTGCTGGAGTGCTCCGCCTGGCCGGGGACGCACTACCGGACCGGGTTCGCAAGGCCTACCGTCGGTACAGGTACGGGCCGGGATCGTTCAAGGTGGACCTGGCGGTGGAGGGTGGGGTGCCCTGGCTCGACGAAGACTGCCGCCGCGCCGGCACGGTCCACGTCGGGGGAACCCTCGAGGAGATCGCTGAAGCCGAGAAACTGGTCAACAGGGGCACAATGCCGGAGCGGCCGTTCGTTTTGGTCTGTCAGCAGTACCTGGCCGATCCGTCTCGCTCCGCCGGCGATGTGCACCCGGTCTGGGCCTACGCCCATGTGCCGGCCGGGTATACGCGGGACGCCACCGATGCCGTCATCAACCAGATCGAGCGTTTCGCCCCCGGCCTGAGGGAACGCATCATCGGCCGCTCGGTACGTTCGCCGGGGGGCTTCGAGCAGTACAACGAAAACTGGGTCGGGGGAGATATCGCGACGGGGGCAAACACGCCACGCCAGATGCTGATGAGGCCTCGGGTCGGGCTCAGTCCCTATGAGACAGGCATCCCGAGGGTTTTCATCTGCTCGTCGTCCACACCGCCCGGGGGCGGGGTTCACGGAATGTGCGGGGCCAACGCGGCAAGATCAGTCCTGCGAGCCCTGTGACTTTCGCTTCAGGTGGTCGGGTCGTCTTCTTCGACCTGGACTTCGTGGAGCCGATGAGTGTCGACGTTGTAGATGAAGCCACGAACCCGGTCCCGGTGGAGCAGAAAGTCAGAACGCCGGACCCGGAGAATTGACTGGCGCACGTCCGCGGAGGCATCGGTGAATGATTCGATCGCGAAGGCTGGTGCGATGCCGGTCGCATCCTGGAGCTCGGCCCTGAAGCCATCGTCGGTCAGGGTCTGCATGCCACAGTCGGTGTGGTGAATCAGCATCACGCGCTCCGTGCCGAGCTTGCGCTGTGAGATTGAAAGAGAGCGGATCACATCGTCGGTGATGACGCCGCCGGCGTTCCTGAGCACATGTGCTTCACCGTCCCGGAGACCAAGGGCCTGGAAGACATCAAGCCGTGAATCCATGCAGGTGACGATCGCCAACTGCAGACTCGGCTTCAACGCGAGCTTCTGCTCCGGTGTTGAAGACGCGAACATTTCGTTGTTCGCGAGCAGAGAGTCGATGACCTTCACGATCTGAATCTTACCGATCAGTCTGGGGGCGAGACTGGCGACCCGGGCTCAAAGGGACAGACGAAGTCGTCTGTTCCCTGCCGGATGTGCCTAGTTGATTGAGAGCATGTCCACCACGAAGATCAGTGTGGCGTTGGCCGGGATCGACGGGGGGCTGCCCTGGGGACCGTAGCCGAGGTCGGGCGGGATTATCAGCTCACGGCGCCCACCGGCCTTCATGCCGACAAGACCCTGGTCCCAGCCCTGGATAACCGTGCCGCCGCCAAGAGTGAGTTCGAAGGGCTCGCCCCGGTCCCAGGAGGCGTCAAACTCCTGGCCGGTGTCAAAGAGCGCGCCGACGTACTGGACTTTGACCTTGTCGCCGTCCTTGGCGGCCGGACCGGTGCCGTCTACGATGTCGTTGATCACCAGTTCGGTCGGCGCCGTGCCCCCTGGAGCTTCGATTGTCGGCTTGACCGATACGTCAGTCAGGTCGGCAGAAGATGAGCTTTCATCAGACCCCCCCGAGATCAGTACTACCGCAACGATCACGGCAAGCAGGGCAGATGCAGAAATGAGGGTGATTAGTCGACGGTCCATGGAGTCCATACTAGTTCGAAGTGGAGGGGTGCGTCGCTTCAGCCATCTGGCGAAACGATCCAGCCTTCGGACGGGTCGACCTCGCCCGCGATCATCGACTGCCAGGTCGTGGAGATTCCCTCCGGGCCGAAGGCCGGGCGGATGTTGAGCCAGGTGCCGCTCGAGTCGATGAACCGGTCCTGGTCGGCGGCAACCCGGCGGCGTACCTCGGCAGCTCCCCAGTCTTCGTTTCGTTTCGCGACGCGGGTCGGAGCGAAGAAGAGTTCAGGTGCCGGCCCGGGTAGCTCGGCGTTGCCACCGGGCGGGGTCAGGCTCTCCCAGTCGGCGGCTCCGACCACGGTGCTCGAAAGCAGGGACTCCCCGAAGTGGTTGTGGATGCGGGCGCGCAGTTCTCCGTTGCCGGAGAAGTCGAGATAAGCGGTGTGAGCGCCGGACTCGAGACTCTCAAGGTCCTCGTAGCTGAGCACCCGGTCGTAGTAGCCGGTCTTTTCGGTGAACCCGACATTGCCTGGTGAGGTCAGGCCGACCAGTTCGACCTGCTCGCCGTGATCCCGCTGGATCAGGAAGGCAAGGCTGAGCGCGGTTTTGCTCGAAGCACTCGAGACCAGGACCCGGGAAGCCCCGAAGAAGCCTTCCTCATCAAGCCAATCCATCGCCAGCCAGGCAGTAGTGAAAAGCGGGGCGAACAGTGCGGTGAACGGTTCGCGTTTTGAGGTGTCACCTGAGTCGGGTGATGTGAACCCGTAACGGTTGTAGATCGCAGGCAGGCCGGTGCGGTGCTCCGCCTCGTCGACGAATCCGGAATCCGAGACCTTACCCGGCATGAAGACGACATGGCTGGCCATGGGAAAGAAGCCAAAGATGCGGGCACCAACTTCGACGCCAGCGGCCTTGGAGGCGATCACATCAGCGTAGCCCCAGGCCGGAACCTTGCCCCAGCCTTCGTCGGCCGGGAAGAAGTCGAAGTACCTCATCGCTTCGCCCATTGCCCCGTAAGTGACGTTGTTGGCGGTTACCGAGAAGGTGTCGATTGCCAGCAGAACCTGGCCCTGGTCGAGTTCGATTTCCCCTGCAGGCGGGCCGGGACGTATTTCGGTCGTCCCGAGATCGTCACGCCGGACCAGAAAATTGAATGAGTTCTCCATGTGGCGAGCGTATCCGGTGCGTGACCATGGAAACATCTTCGTCCCATTCCGGAACCGGTTCAGATGCCCCTCAGTGCGTCAGAGGGTTCGCGGGAGGCGGGGTGTCGTCGGATTACCTCCGGCCAGAGTCGGCTGGCAATCCGGATCTGGAGCAGGGACGTGCGCAGCACCGTCTCCCGGGCCGGGTCCCAGCCGAAGCCATACATCTCTCGGATCTCGTCCGGCAGGAAGCCGATCGAACTCAGTTTGATCGCTTCGCTTACCGGTGTCAGGACCAGCTTCAGCCAGCCATCGAATGGTGGATCGAAGACGATCGCAGTCGAGCGGTCGCGGACCTCAGGGGATATGTAGAGGCTGCCGTCGCTCAGTCTTCCGCGCACATACTCGCGGAGTTCCGGTTCACTCCCAGGCATGGAGTCGGCAGGCATCCCGAGCAGCATCCCGACCCGGCGGTAGTCAGCCCAGTAGGCCTCACGCTCCTCCGGTCGGAGAGCACCGAAGATCCGCTCCCGGTAGACCAGCGCCGAGTCGGCAAGGGTCGCCAGGGTCCAGAGCATGAGCTCCGGGTCGCTTGCCGAGTAGGTCGTGCCCTTGGCGACGGGGCCGTACTGCTCCTTGACGGTGCCCTTGACTTTGCGGTGCATCGCCTGGATGGCCTCACCGGTGCTCTCGGCCAGGTCCACATCGCCAAAGTACATCCGGCTCATGCGCAGGTCGGTGCTCATCAGCCTGGTGCGGGGATCGTCGAACAGGATCGAGTGCTTGCGAAACCCCACTACGGCCAGTGGGTCACATGCCTGCATCAGCAGCGCTCTGACTCCGGAGAACGCAATCAACCGCTCGGAGTGGATTCGCCTGATCATGCTGTCGGCGGGAAAGTAGCCATCCACCTCGCTGGCAGCGGCCTCGGAGTCTTCGCTGCGGCCAATGCCAAGGGGGGAGAGAAGTCCGAATGCCCTGAGCGCGCGTTCCATCTGGTCAGGCCACCCTGGCCTTGACAGCCGAAAGCATGGCCGCCACTGCCTCGGCCGCCTTGCGGCCCGAAACGAGCGCCCCCTGGATGGAGGGGGACTCTCGGTGATCTCCGCAGATGAACAGGCCCGAGTCAAGCTCCGGTGGCAGCCCTCCGGGGACGAACCTTCCCGGCCCGAAGTCGGGTAGCGCGTAGTCGATTCGGCGCGTTGCCAGGTGTCGCCACCCTTCGACCGTGCCATGGCCAAACCAGCCCCCGATCTGTGCCTTTACGGCTTCGAGCAGGTCATCCCGCCTTGCCTGCTCTCCGACCGCGCTTACTGAGACGAGTGAGCGTCCAGGGGGTGCGTAGCCGGGAGAGACTGCGCTCGGAACGGCCAGCTCGTTGACCGGTCCTTCGCCCGGCGGGGCCAGTACGAGCAGGCGTCCGTCGATCTCGGAAGCAGGTGCATCGAAAGAGACGCAGGTAGTGGTCCGGTTGACCCGGGGGGGTTCCGAGCCGAGCAGGCGACACGCTTCGCGCTCCTCAGTGGCTACGACCACTGCTGAAGCTTTCCGCCACTGGCCGTCGTCCAGACGCAATCCGTCCGCTCGGACCTCGGCGACCCGGTGGCCGAAGTTGACGGTACCGGGCCTGAGTCGGTCTGCCAGCTGCCTTGCCATCGCTCCCATTCCGCCGGCGGGAAGCGCTGCCTCTCCAGAGGAGAAACAGCGGAAGAAGATCTCCATCAGCCGACTCGAGGTCTCCAGGTCCGGATCGATGAACACGCCTCCGAAGAATGGCCTGAAGAAGCGCTCGATCACACCCTCTGAAAAGCCGCGGGCCTGAAGTGCTTCGCGCGCCGGGCGGTCGGGTCTGGAGAGCGTCCGTGAGGGTTTTCCCGAGACGAGTTCGTGGCGCATCCAGCCCAGTCTGAGTTTGTCGGGCAGGGTCGCGACGGGTGAGCGCAGGGCCGCCGGGGCGGTCCGTGGTCGCCTGAGCGGATCGGACAAGCAGGTGAAGCCACCGTCCATCCGGACCATCGCTCCCGGTTCGAAGCCACCGAGGCCGAGCGCTTCGTAGTCCAGCGCGCGGCGTGCTTCAGGGTAGGCAGTGAGCAGAACCTGGAAGCCCCGATCGAGCAGGAAGCCGTCCACCTCGTCGGTCCGGGCGCGGCCGCCGACTCCGTCGGAGGCTTCGTGAACCTCCACTGCCACCCCCTGCTCGGCCAGCAGGCCGGCACAGCGCAGTCCGGCCAATCCGGCCCCGACGATTGCGACCGGCGCACCGGTCATTTCGAGGCCAGTGTCTCCTTGAGGCTCTTTGCCGCACGGTCGCCGACCCGCTTGAAGATCAGGCTGAAGAGCGGGTCGAGCACGATGGCTATCGATCTCGGCTTGATGTTTGCCTCGTAGCTGACCTTGCTGCCGGAGCCGTCCGGAGTGATCGTGATCACGTCCTCGATGTCGGCCACAGCAGTTCCGCTCTGGAAGACGATCTTTCCGGGCCGCTGAAGCTCAGTGGTCCGGTAGGTGAGGGTCAGGTCGCGACCGGCGAATTCGGTGACCACCCTGTACTCGGCCCCTTCGCTCGTTGCTTCCCCGCTGACCAGGTCGGAAGACTTTGTGTTCGCATCCCATTCGGCTGCCGTGCTGAAGTCGGCGAGGTACTCGAACGTCTGCTCAGGGGTCATCGGGCTTTTGGCTGTTGTTCTGTAGGAGGCCATGTACCGGGATGATGACGGATCGCGTGTGTCGGCCCCGCTACGATCGCCCGGTGAGTGACAAGGCTGTCGGCCCACTGATCGCCGTGATTGCGGCAGCTGTACCACTGGTGATACTCGGCAACGCCCTGATCGTGTTGCTAATACCGTGGTTTGCCGACCTTCAGTATGCGCTGCCGGGTTTTCCTGATGACCCGTTCGGGCTCGCAGGCGGTGACCGGGCATCACTCGGGGCAACCGGTATCCGGTCGATCTGGCCGATCGGCCCGGGGACCGACCTCCTGGTGGATGCCAGGCTGCCCGATGGTTCGATGGCATTCGGACCGGTCGAGATACGTCACATGGGTGATGTGCGTGGTCTGGTTCAGGGCTGCTTCGCACTCTGGTTGATCTCGCTTGCTGTCGGTGCGGTGGCCGCCTCAAGGCTGCGCAGGGCTGGCCGCAGTGATGCTGTCCGCCGGGGCCTGAGACTGGGTTCGGCTATCACGATCGGCGCCATGGCCTTGATCGGTGTCGCCATGCTGGTCAGCTTCGACGCGATATTCGACGGCTTTCACGAAATCTTCTTCGAGCCGGGCACGTGGACATTCGGTGACGATGAAACGCTGCGAAGGCTCTATCCGGACGCATTCTGGGCAATCGCCTCGGGCCTGCTTGCGGGGCTTGCCCTGACCCAGGCCATGCTGCTGTTTCTGCGCTGCAGGTCCAGCCCGGGCCGGTGATGACGACGCCTCCGGATCGCTTCGCTTCAGATCTGGAATCGCGGCTTCCGACCGGACCGATGCCTACTCTCCCGCGCCGTTGACTACATCGTCTTTGACACCTGGTTTCGAGCCGTCCGGAGGACACCCGGCGACCAACCCCGCGACGGCAGGGGCTGATCTGCCTCCGTGGCCGGTCGACCGACCGTTGAGGGATTGGCAGCAGGGGGCCTTCGAGGTTGTCCGCACGCACCCGCACACCGGATTTCTCGCTTCTGCCACCCCTGCGGCGGGAAAGACCACCTTCGGCCTCAGGGTGGCACACGAGATGTTGAGCAGCGGGCGGGTGCGACGGGTCGTCATCATCGGTCCGACCACCCATATCTGTCGGCAGTGGGCACTGGACGCCGCCCGCTACGGAATAGACCTCGAACCGAACCGGCCCAACGCCGACGGGCCTGAGACATCGGATTTCCACGGAGTGGCGGTCACGTACCAGACGGTTGCCGCTGGTCCGGCGCTCCATCAGTCTGCCGCTCGTCGGCCGACACTGGTGATCGCGGACGAGCCACATCACATGGGCGAGCAGGCCAGCTGGGGCAAAAGTGCGAAGCAGGCATTCGGCGAGGCAACCTTCAGACTGCTGCTGTCCGGCACGCCATTCCGCTCTGACGATGAAGCGATCCCGTGGGTCCGCTATGACGATGACGGGTTGAGCACAGCGGACTTCACCTACGGCTATCCGGAAGCTCTGGTCGACCGGGTCTGCCGTCCGATCACCTTTCTCCCGTACGACGGCGAGATGGAGTGGATCAGTGACGGCCAGATGCGGTCGGCTGATTTCGATCTTGTCCTTCCGGCCGCTGAGTCGGCCCGCCGTCTGCGGACCGCCCTCGACGCGGGGGGCGAGTGGATGGGCAAGGTCCTTTCCGACGCCGATGTCCGGCTGACTGAGGTGAGGGAGGCCGGTCATCCCGACGCCGGTGGCCTGGTGGTGGCCTCGGACCAGGACCACGCCCGGGCAATCGCCCGCCGGCTCAGCCTCGTTTCCGGCGAGCCGCCCGAGATAGTGATGAGCGACGAGGCCGGTGCCAGCGCCAGGATCACCTCTTTTGCCGCCTCCGACCAACGCTGGCTGGTGTCGGTGCTGATGGTCTCCGAAGGCGTGGACATCCCCCGGCTGAGAGTGGGTGTCTACGCGACCGCTGCCCGAACGGAACTCTTCTTTCGCCAGGTGGTTGGCCGGTTCATCCGGACGACCCCTTCGCCGAAGCGGCAGATGAGCTACCTGTTGCTCCCGGCCGACGGACGCCTCAAGCAGCTGGCGTTCGAGATCGAGCGGGAGCGCCGTCACGCGATTGATCTGGCTCCTGGCCTGAACGAAGAGCTCGAGGAACTCGACAGCGAGCTACCGGAGCGCTCCGAGCCCGGACAAGGTTTTCAGGCGCTCAGCTCCACCGGGGCTGAACTCGATGAAGCAATCCTTGCCCAGACGACGATGCAGCTTTTCGCCACCGATGACATCGACACCGTTCCCGACCCGGTGTCGGCGGTGACCGGCGGCGTAATCAGGCAGAAGGCCGCGCAAGCCGGGTCGTCTGGTCTGGCTGCTGATGGAGGGATTGCTCCTGAGCGGCCGGCCACCCCACCAGAGTCCGGGGTGCCCGCAAGGGAATCAGCCTTTGCGGCCCGGGAGCGGTTGCGGGCAGAGCGTCGCGCGATGGTCGCCGACGTTTCCCGCAGGACAGGCGAGAGCCACCGCGAGGTTCATGCCCGGATCAACCGGATGACCGGTGCCACAGCGGTTGGCAAAGCGACCCGTGACCAGCTGGAAAAAGGCAACGCCATCCTCCTCCGGGACCTGTCCTGATGGCCAGGGTGGACCCTTCATTCCGCTTCGAGCACAGTACGTCTGACGCGCGCGCCTGGGGCAAGAGTCTGAGGTCGACCATGCCGCGAACCCGACACTGTGAGCCTCACCCATCCGATCGGGATCCGGTGGCGATCATCGAGAAGCAGAATTCATCGCGCCTTCAGGGCCTGGTCCCGGTGCGGATCGGGCGGATGCTGGAGTCGCCGTTCGCCTTCTACCGGGGAACCGCCGCAGTGATGGCCAACGACCTCGCCGACGAAGCCCGGACGGATATTTTCGCGGTCAGTTGCGGGGATGCCCACGTAGCCAACTTTGGCTTTTTTGCCAGCCCGGAGCGGAGGCTGCTCTTTGACCTCAACGACTTCGATGAGTCCGCCCCCGCGCCCTGGGAATGGGATGTGAAGCGGCTGGCCGGCAGCGTCATGATCGGCTCCCGACACAACGGTTTTCGGGAAGACCAGGTTCTTGAAGCGACACGCGCCGCAGTCCGTTCGTACCGCACGACAACGCGCGAGCTCCACGAGATGTCTGCCCTCGACCGGTACTACTACCGGGTTGAGTACGAAGATCTGGAGTCCCTGGCTTCCGGCGAGGTCCTCGAGCAGCTGCACAAGCTGAACAGAAAGGCACGCAGGAAGAACTCCGCAGAAGTGCTCAGGCAGATCACGACATCGGACGTGGACGGGGTCCCGAAGATCGTCGATCAGCCTCCGATCCTCCAGCACTTCACCGCGATAGGCAGGGATGAAGTGGAGCATGTGATCGAACGCTATCTGGAGACTCTGCGCCCGGATCTGAGTCTGGTCTTTTCAAAGTTCCGAATGGTTGACTACGCCTTGCGCATCGTCGGCGTAGGCAGCGTCGGTACCCGCTGTGCGATTGCCCTGATGCTGGGTCCGTCGGACTTCCCTCTGTTTCTTCAGTTCAAGGAGGCGCAGCCTTCCGTCCTCGAAACCTGGGGTCGAATCAAGCCGATGCCGATTCGCGGCCTCGGTGACAGGGACCGCAGGCTGGAGGGCTACCGGGTGGTCTCGTGCCAGCAGGTGCTTCAGGCTGCCTCGGACCCGTTTCTGGGCTGGGTTCGGACAAGTGCCGGAGTGGATTTCTATGTCAGGCAGTTTCGCGACATGAAGGGTTCGGTCAGTCTGGATCTGCTGTCGGCAGACAGCTTCCTCCGGTACGCGACCCTGTGCGGCAGGCTGTTGGCCCGGGCTCACAGCCAGAGCCCCGGATCGGCAGCTATTGACGGCTATCTGGGTCAGTCGGAGGTATTCGACGGCGCGATCGTAGACTGGGCCAAGGCCTACGCTGATCGGTCCGAACAGGACTTCGAGGCGCTGGGAGGGGCAGTCAGGTCTGGTCGCCTGCCAGCCGAGCGAGGCATCTGAGGGGACTCGTCGGCAGGACGGAATATGTTTGCGGAGTGATCAGCCGCTCGCTGGACCGCAAACGAGGTCTCGACTCCGACCTTGAGGAACAACACACCCCCGACGGGGTGAGACGGCGACTGTCCCGCGCGCCCTCCACCAGCTACGTCCGGGATTTTGTCTACGGAGCGATCGACGGAGCAGTCACCACCTTCGCGGTGGTTGCAGGAGCGGCCGGTGCCAGCCTGGCTTCGAGGGTGGTTTTGATCATGGGACTGGCGAATCTGTTCGCCGATGGGTTCAGCATGGCAGTGAGCAATTTTCTCGGCACCCGGGCTGCCGAGCAGCAAAGGCAAGTCGCCCGCCGGGCCGAGGAAAGGCATATCGACCTCTACCCGGAAGGTGAGCGGGAGGAGGTCCGTCAGCTTTTCGCGGCCAAGGGGTTCAGCGGGGAAGATCTTGAGCGGGCGGTTGAGGTGATCACCAGTGACCGTGAGCGGTGGGTCGACATGATGATGAGGGAGGAGCTCGGTTTTCCTTCAGACAGTGGATCGGCCTCCCGCTCGGCGGCCGCCACCTTTGTCGCGTTTCTCGCCATCGGAGCGATCCCGTTATTGCCGTTTCTGGTGAACCTCGCCTTTCCAGGAACCTTCGGTGCACCCTTTCTGGTTGCGGCAGTTCTGACCGGCGTCGCATTTGCGCTGGTCGGTCTCCTCAAGGCGCTGGTCATCGGACAGTCTGCCTGGAGGGGAGCCTTCGAAACTGCCGCCCTGGGGGGGTCTGCCGCAGCAGTTGCCTATCTGGTTGGAGTCCTGCTTCAGGGAATCAGCTGATTCGGCTCAGGCTGACCAGTAGGCACCGATTCTGGCCGTGAAGGCGCCGGGCTCTTCAGCGAAGAGCCGTCGGGCAATCGGAATGCACTCGCCGAGCAGAACGCTCTGGCGGTCATCGATCGTTTCTACCAGCACCGAGAAGTCGTCCTGATCGTGCCCTTCACCTTCGCCGGGCGCGCTACGGCGGGTCTCGATTTCTTCCGCCAGTACCGAGAGGTCGTTGTACTCGCCGAGCAGGTCCGCAAGCAGGCCGGCTTCCGCCTCCGGCCCCTCCAGCCCGGCCGGCCACGCTTCACGCAGCAGTCTCGTCTCGTACCAGAGGTCCTTGACTCTCTTTCGGAAGTCATGCATGAGCTCCGACTCGGGTCTTCGGTCACGACGGAAACACTTATCCACCCTCTCGAGATCCCTGCATCCTGCCGAGTAGGAGCGCTTCAAGCCCGGCTCGAACATCTTCCAGCCTGATTCCGTGAGCGGCCAGCTCGCGATCATCCGGCCTCCGCCCTCGATCCGGTCGGCGGCTTCACCGAGAGATGCTTCGATAGAGCTTCCCCTTTCCGAAGAAGCTCGTTGACGGCGTCGTTCGAGGTCTTTCGCCAGGCCTTCAACCGACGGGCCGTCACTCGGATAGTCACGGAGAACCGCATCGAGGGTCCCAGCCAGGACTTCGGTGTCACGTGTGGTCGAAAGCAGTCTGGCCGCATCGCGAAAGCGGCGGTTCTCTTCGCGGTAGGTCTTCTTGCCGAGCTCGCCTCGGACCAGTCGCAGCACCGACCTCATCTTCTTCATGTCCTTCCGGGCAGTGTGTACTGCCGTGGCCCTGTCGGATTCGGCCCCTTGACGCAGGCTGGCCACTGCTGACTCCACCCGGCTGCGGGCGACTCTTCGAACGCTCTCGGCGGGGTCTTCGCGATCGATCCGGAAACGTGTCGACACCGATCTCCCGGCCTCTGCGGAACCGGGAGCTGGGCCTCTGTCCGGCGCTGTTGAGGGTTGATTCACCGACCCTCCATGCTCGACACCCTTACCCACGGAATGGACCTGGCTGGTTGTCGATGGTGGCTCCGGCTTGCCGATCGCAATGCTGAACTCGGAGATATCGCTGTCACCCGGTTCGACAGAGGCCAGATCCCGGCCACTGACCAGCGCGTTGGTGGGAGCCTTCATCGGTTCGAAGCAGATGAAGTTTTCCCCGGCAGGTGAATAGATCTGGGCGGCCCGGTATCCGCGTTCAAAGCTGACCGTGACCTGGTGGCGTTCGTCAGCGACCGAGAACCTGGCACCGTCTTCCAGGCCTGAGCAGGCGTCGTCGTAGTCCCGATCTTCCAGAGGACCTTCATGAGCATCAGTTGCTTTGCCAATACCCGTCGGGATCTGGCGGGAGTCGGTTTCCAGGGCAAACATGGCGGGAAGGCGCACGGTCCATTCAGGGCGCCTGCTGCCGGGCAGGGTCAGGTACGGATGGAACCCGTAAGCCAGTGGTACCGCGTACTCACCCGTCGGAGTGACCGTCGTTCGCACGCTCAGCTTCGGTCCGGCGAGACGGAACTCCAGTTCGAGCCGGTGGGGGAAGGGGAAGGTCTGGAGCAGTTCCGGGTGGTCACCGAATTCGAGGGTCGCTTTCACAGTGGCCGAGCCCAGGTCATCCCCGGCCTTTGCCTCGTTGACTTCCCAGAGTGGGGACGCCGCCAGCGTGCCGTGAATCGCGAGGCCGTTCAAATCCCGCTTGATGTGGCTGGCATCCGGATCGATCCTGGCCGGCCGGGAGCCGAACTTCCAGGAGTCACGGGCCAGTCGGTTGGCCCAGGGGTAGAGGATCGGGATTCCCATCGTGCTGGACGACTCAACGTATCCGGCAAGCCCATGGCGCTGGCCCAGGAACTCCTCACCCTCAAAGGCCAGGGAAACAGTGATCATCCCTGCCTCCGGAATGACGGTCGCCGAGAGACCGCCACCGGAGTCGAGCCTGATTGCCTTGAACGCCATGGGTCAATGATGAACTATGGACCCGGTTTAGCGACCGGAGAAGCGAGCGTTTCCCGGACCTTCCTCAAGGAACGTCCGCACTGCCCCGATCAGGTCCTCGGTGGCAAACAACTCGGCAGCGTCACGGCGGGTCACCCGGTCCGCCGCCGGAACGCCACCTTCGACGTACGCCCGGAGAATGCGTTTCGTCATGGCATGGGCCAGGGTCGGACCCTCGGCGAGGCGCCGCGAAAGCGAGTCGGCCCGGCCGGCAAGTTGATCGTCGGGCAGTACCTCGTTGATCACGTTCCACCGTTCAAGCGTTGAGGCGTCGAAGAGGTCGCCGGTCATGACAAGTTGGCGGGCCCGTCCGGAGCCGGCCCGCTCGGCCAGCCGCTGAGGGCCACCCATCGAAGGGGTGAGCCCGACCACGGTTTCAACCAGGCCGAAGCTGGCGGACTCAGAGGCGAGAATCAGATCGCAGGCCAGTGAGAGCTCAAAGGCTGCGGTCAGGGTCAGTCCGTGGGCGGCGAAGACCACTGGAAGTGGCAGGGCCTCGACGCGATCAACCAGAGAGAGCAGCTCAGACCACAGTTTCGAGCCTTGAGCCGGACTCAGGCCTTCGAACTCGGCGACATTGACGCCGCCGGACACCACCCTGCCTTCGGCTCGGATCAGCAGTGCCCGCGGCAGGTCTGCCTGCAGGCTTTCGATCGCCCGGTCGAGCCCTTTGATCATCTCGGTGTCAAAGAGATTCAGGGGTGGGCTGTCGATCGTGATGGTGGCCAGTGGGCCGTCCCGGTCCAGCCTGACGGGCTTCACACGGTCTCCTTTCCACGGATTGCGAGTTCCAGTTCGAAGCGGGAGCGTGGGTCGTCGAGCGAATCACCAAACAGCTCCCGCAATCGGGCAACCCTGTACCTGGCAGTCTGTGGATGGATGTGCAGCGCACGGGCCATCTCGGCGGCATTCCCCCGGTGATCGAGCCAGGCCGCCGTGGTCTCCGCCATTCGTGACTTCGCGTTCGGAGTCAGGTTTTCGAGTGGAGCCAGCCGGCTGCGTCCGAGGCGGGAAATCAGATCCCGGCTCTCGAAAAGGGCGAGGTCAGCGAGGTGTTCGTCAGCCCTGGTCAACCCTGAACTCCTGATCGCACCTGCCTCGATCGCCCTGAGAGCACTTCCAGCGAGTCGCCAGGAGGTCCGAAGTTCGCTGATTGCCATCTCGGGACCGAGGCTGGCGGATCTTCCTCCGACCGCCTTCCGGAGGAGTCTCAGCCGACCCGGTCCGGCAGCGTCAGGTATCACGATGCAGCCAGTCGCATCGACCATGGCCGAGATCACCTCGATCGGGAGGAAACGGGTGATCTCGGCCAGGTCGCGCTCGTGACAGGAAAGTGTGGAAGCCCGCTCTGGCAACTGCCACCCGGCGGCGGCGCAAAGCGGGTGGATTTCGGTGCCAGCCATCGGTGGATGGCGCAACAGGGCAGCGATCAGATCGCGCTCATGCCGAAGCCTCTCGCCGAGTCCTTCGGACTGGGCCTCGGCATAACCCTCGGTGGAATCTGATGAGAGCTCATTGATGTAGACGAAGATCGATTCCGCAAGCAGGCTCAGCGTCTTGCCATCGAGGTCAGCCTCGAGGCTGGCGGCGGCAATCCGGCGCCAGGCGATCCTTGCTCCGACCCGATAGGCGGCTTGCAGCGAGTCGAGGGTACGCCCGCTTTCGAACTCACCCCTGCCCAGGCTTACGTAGACGCTGCGGGAAGGCCCACGGCCGGCATCAGGGTTACGGATCAGGCCCACGAACTGCCTGAGGGCCTCGGCCACGCCCCGGTGGACGCCGCGGCCAAAGGAGCCCTCGAGCGGCATTGCGTAGCCCGGAACTTCACGGCCGATCGTCTCGAGTATCTCGGCGGCCACGGCAGGCAGCTCGGGCTCGACCACGTCTGCTACTTCGGGTTGGAGGTTTCTCCACGGTTCTCGTTCGAAAGAAGTTATAACCAGACTTATAACATCTACTACGGATGCCTTGCCAAAATGCTAAGAAATGCTGCCTAATTTATAAATAATATTCAATGATGGCCAATTCCTCCGGAATAGCTGCTCCCGAAGTCAAGTCCGCCCAGGGGGGCGGGCCGAGCGATCTTGATGTCGCGCCGGAAATGGC
>CAIZLN010000078.1 GCA_903933815.1 uncultured Solirubrobacterales bacterium | reverse complement strand
TTCGTGTTCGCGGTCCGGGCGGCGGGCGGGGTGGCACCGGAGCGCTGCACCCCGGTGTTCATGTAGCCACCGTTGTCGTAACAGATGAAAAGCACGTCGTCGTTTCGCTCGAACATGCCCGAAAGGCAGGCGAAGCCGATGTCGACGGTGCCGCCGTCCCCGGCCTGGCCGACGACCCGGATGTCCTCGCGGCCCTTGGCCTTCAGCGCAGCAGCCATGCCGGTCGCGACGGCAGGTGCGTTACCGAAGAGTGAGTGGAGCCACGGCAGCTGCCAGGAGGACTCGGGGTAGGGGGTGGAAAAGACCTCGAGACAGCCGGTGGCGTTGGCGGCGATCAGTCTGCCGTCAGTTGCCCGCATCGCCGCGTCGAGCGCGTAACGGGCGCCGAGTGCCTCACCGCACCCCTGGCAGGCGCGGTGACCGGAGGTCAGGGTGTTGGAGCGTTCGGTCCGGGCCTGCGTCGAGCGCTGCTCCGGATCGAGCAGCCGGTTGCCAACCACGAAAGTGCCGGTCTGGTAGCCCTTGATCTGCTGTTCGGCCATGGTTTCCGGCTTCCCCTAGTGAGAGTCCGATGCGACGGTGCCGATGTCGCGCAGGATATTTTCGGCGTGTGGCCCGGGTGACTTTCCGTTCTCGAGGCGGTTGATCTCGCGTTCGACGACATCCTTCTTGAGGTCCAGGAAGTGGAGCCGGTCGGGTTTCATCCGGCCTTCGAGAACGTCATCGAACAGCTTTCCGAGAGACTTGCGGGTGATCGGCCTGCCACCCAGCCCGGCCACCACGTCGTAGACCGTCGACTCGCAACCCGACAGCGCCAGCCGCACATCCTGCCCGACGATTCCGCCGGCGCCGACCGCGAAGGCCTTCTCGATCACGATCACACGATCCTTGCCCTGCAGGGCCTCGCGGACCTCGTCAATCGGCCAGGGGCGGAAACACCTGATCGCCAGGGCACCGATCTTCACTCCCTGCTCGCGCAGATCGTCGATCACGTCTTCGATCGTGCCGAGCACCGAGCCGAGCGCGACCACCACCGTCTCGGCGTCTTCGAGCTGGTAGCCACGCACCAGCCCGCCGGACTCCCGGCCGAAGGTCTCGGTGAAATCGGCGGCGATCTGCGGGATCTCGTCGAGTGCCTGAAGCTGCCTGGCGTGCATCAGGTACTTGACCTCGGTGAAGGCCTCGGGGCCGACCATGGCACCGATCGTCATCGGGTCGGCCGGGTCGAGCATCTGGCGCGGCTCGAACGGTGGCAGGAAGCTGTCCACCTGCTCCTGCCCGGGCAGGTCGACCTGCTCGAAGGCGTGGGTGAGGATGAAGCCGTCCATGCAGACCATCACCGGTAGCGAGAGTTCCTCTGCCAGGCGGTAGGCCTGGATGTGGAGATCAACCGCCTCCTGGTTGGTTTCGGCAAACAGCTGGATCCAGCCGGAGTCGCGCTGGGACATCGAGTCGGAGTGATCGTTCCAGATGTTGATCGGCGCACCGATCGCGCGGTTGGCAAGGGTCATCACGATCGGCAGTCCGAGGCCGGAGGCGTTGTAGAGGGCTTCAGCCATGAAGAGGAGTCCCTGGCTGGCGGTCGCTGTGTAAGTACGGGCCCCCGTGGCCGAGGCGCCGATGCAGGCCGACATCGCGGCAAACTCGGATTCGACCATCAGGTACTCGCAGGGGTCGATCTCCCCGGTGCGGACCATGTCGGAGAGCTTCTCGACGATGTGGGTCTGGGGGGAGATCGGGTAGGCGGCGATCACCTCCGGCCGGCACATGCCCACCCCCCGGGCCACCGCCTGGGATCCCTCGAGTTGCTCAAGCATGGACGCTCCCGGGCCGGGAAGACGAAGCCTCGGCAAGGCTCGCCTGAACGTACTCGCAGGCGACCGTGGCCGCCGTGGTATTCATGTCGCCGAGCTTGCCGGGGAAACGGTCGCGCAAAGCCTGGGTCACGGCATCGAGTTCGATCATGTCGCAAAGGCCGGCAAAGCCGCCGAGCAGCACGCTGTTGGGCATCGGCCGGCCGAGGTGTTCGCGGGCCATCGCCGTTGCCGGAATGGTGCGGACCCGCTCGGGCCGGAAGCCGGCGATGAACTCCTCCATGCCGAGCTCATCGAAGCCGCGCTCGCTGTTGAGCAGGATGTAGCCGTCGGGGTCGAGTCCGCCGAACAGATCCACCTGATGGAGCAGGGTCGGGTCCTGGATGATCACGGCGTCCGGGTGGGAGACCGGCTCGCGGCTGCGGATCGGCTTGTCGTCGATCCGGCAGAAGGAGACAACGGGGGCTCCGGTGCGCTCAGAGCCGAAGGTGGGAAAAGCCTGTGCGTGGCGGCCTTCGTCGAAGGCGGCGACGGAAAGAAGCTCGGAGGCGGTGACCACTCCCTGGCCACCCCTGCCGTGAATGCGCACCTGAAACAACTCTTACTCCTTCAAGAATCTGCAACCGGATAATCCTTGACTTCAACCTAGCAGGGGCGGGCAGGCATGGAAGCGGGCAACTTATCGGTTGATCGTTCAACATCTGTGCAAAGGAACTAGCGCAGGATCCTGAATTCCGGAGAGACCTGGCCGCAGCCGTGCTTTGCTCCTGTTTATGGCACGAACCATCCGAGCGAGTGGGTCGAAGGAATCGAGGCGCGGGCAGAAAGGACTAGTTGACCAACCTCACTTGGTCTGTTACAAAGAGGGCATGGAAGTGACAGTTCAGGAAGCAAAGACGCACCTCTCACGCCTACTGCGCAGGGTCGAAGCCGGCGAGACCGTAGTTATCCGCCGGGGCAGGAAGCCGGTTGCGACCCTCGTCCGTGCGGAGGCGCCGCCGGAAGGCCGACGGATCTGGGGCGACCTCGAGGGAACGATCGGGCCGGATTTCGATGCCCCGCTCGATGATTTCTCTCAGTACTCGTGAACAGGCTCCTGCTCGATACAAATGTCGTCGTCTGGCTCCTTCTGGGTGATCGTGACGCCATACCGAAGGAGATCGTCGAGGCAATATCGGCGCGCCGGAATCGGATCTCGGTCAGCGCAGTGAGCGTGTGGGAGATCGCGATCAAGCGATCTCTGGGTCGGCTGGAGATCGAGAATGGGTGGGACAGGACGCTGATGGGTCTCGACTTCAACCAGATGCCGATCACCGCCGAACACGCCGCCGGGTGCGAAGGGCTGCCGTGGCATCATCGCGACCCCTTCGACCGGATGCTGGTCGCCCAGGCGATCAGTGAGCAGCAGACGATCGTGAGCGCCGATAGGAGCCTGGGTGCCTACGAAGTCGAAGTCCTGTGGTGAGGACCTTCGGCAACAGTGCCGCCTCTCAGGTTGAGATCTGAATCCAGGCGAGTGCACGCGAACCCGTTGACTTGGACGTACGATGTATGTACAGTTGCAATAGATGGCAACCAGGGACAGAATCAACATTCGAGTCGACAGCGCCGACCGTGAACTCTTCGACCGTGCCGCCGAGGCCGGGGACGAGAACCTCACCCAGTTCCTGATTGAAAGCGGAAGGGAGCGGGCCGAGCGGCTGCTCGCGGACCGCACCAGCTTCAAAGTCTCGGAAGAAAACTGGCAGGAGATAGTCGACGCACTGGACCGCCCGGCGGAGCCGAAGTCTGAGCTGATCGAACTCTTCTCCCGCCCTCGTCCCGAATAGTCCTTTGGCACGCTTCTCAGGCCCTCGACGCCTCGAAGGCGCCGATCGTCTCGAAGGTTTCGACTGCGGTGTCGTGTCGATTGATTCGTGGCTCGCCAAGCACGCCCGAAGCGTGGCTGCCGCCGGGTCGGCGGTGACCTACGTTCTCGTGGATGAAGACTCGCGGCGCGTCGTCGGGTTCCACGCCCTGACAGTCGCGTCTATCTCCCATGAGGACGCAGCCGCACGGGCCAGGAAAGGCATGCCCCGGCACCCGATTCCGGTGGTCCTGCTGGCCCGGCTCGGGGTCGACCAGTCAGTCCAGGGTCGCGGATTCGGCGCCGCCTTCCTCGCAGACGCCATGCGCAGGGCGCTTTCGCTCGCCGAGGAGACGGGAGTCCGGCTGCTGCTGGCCCACGCGATCGACGGGCATGCACTCGGCTTCTACCTACGGTTCGGCTTCGAGCGCTCCCCCTCCGACCCCTTCAACCTTCAACTGCTGATCAAGGACATCAGAAGCTCACTCGACTCAACCGGGCACTGAACGACAGAAGCGCCGAGACCCTCCGAGGCCCCGTAGCCGGATTCCTCAGGAGATTAAAGCGGCGAGGGCGTTGCCGGCGTGCTGGGCGAACTCGACCAGAGGCTGCGGGATGATTCCGAAGAAGATGGCGGCCGCAGAGCCGAGGATGGCCGGGAGGACGAGGTACCAGCGGCGGGGGGAGTCGAGGTCCACCCCGGGCTCGCCTGACGGGACCTGGAGCGAGGCGTCGGAGGCCGGTGACATCCAGATCGTGGCGACCACTCGCATGTAATAAACGAGCGAGATCATGGTGCCGATCGCGATCATCACTCCGAGCCAGGTCCAGTCGGCCTCGACCAGGGCCTGGAAGAGGTAGAGCTTGCCGATGAAGCCGGCGGTCGGCGGCAGGCCGGCGAGGGCGAGCATGGCGATCGTCAGCGGCCAGGCGACCAACGGGTTGCTGCGGCCGATCCCGCGAAGTGACTCGATCGAATCGGAGAAGCCGCTCTGGCGCTCGTGGATCACGATCGCGGCGAAGGCGGCCATGTTCATCGCCAGGTAGGCCGCGAGGTAGAAGGTCAGCGCGTCGACTCCCTGTTGGGTGGCGACCACGATGCCGGCCAGCATGTAGCCGGCCTGGGCGACGCCCGAGTAGCCGAGCATGCGCTTGAGCGAAGACTGCGCGATCGCGCCGACGTTGCCGACCAGGATCGAGATCGTGGCCAGCGCGGCGAGGATCACGTCCCACTCGGCGGCCATCGGCTCGAGCGCGACCAGGAAGAACCGGATGAAGACGGCGAAGGCGGCCAGTTTGGTCGCGGCCGACATGAAGGCGGTGACCGGGGTCGGTGCGCCCTGGTAGACGTCCGGCGTCCACTGGTGGAACGGGGCGATCGAGATCTTGAAGGCCAGCCCGACCGCGATCATGCCGACGCCGACCAAGGTGAGCGAATCGCTGATCAGACCGCCCTCGGTCAGGCCGGAGGCGATTCCGGTGAAATCAGTGGCAGCCGAGGCACCGTAGATCAGTGCCATGCCGTAGAGCAGGGTGGCCGAGCCGACCGAGCCGATGATCAGGTACTTGAGGCCGGCCTCAAGCGACTCGCGCTTTCGCAAGTTGGTGCCGCAGAGCGCGTAGAGCGGGATCGAGAAGAGCTCCAGCGCGATGAAGAAGGTGATCAGGTTGCTCGCCATGGTCAACATCACCATTCCGAGCACGGAGGCCATCAGCAGGGCGAGGAAGTCCGGGCGCCCGGCCTGGTGCTCCGAGGGATCTCCGATGGTGAGCAGGACCGCGGCCGCCGCAGAAATCACAACGAGCAACGAGAAGACGACGGCAAGCCCGTCAATCTGGAGGCTGCCGTTGAGCAGCGGGGTGTCGGCGTCCCACTGCCAGATCAGCAGCCCGGCCGTGGTCGCCAGGGTGAGCAGAGCGATGGCTGGAGCTGTGCGCTTCACCCCGTCGAACACCGCGACCAGGACCAGCAGAACCAGCCCGGCGGTCATGGTGATGATCGGTGAGAGACCGGCGTAATCGATTGTCGGGGCGTCGAAAGTCACTGCGCGGCCTCCTTGCTGACGGCGACTGTCGCGTCGACCGAGTCCCTGGTATCGCCCAGAATGATCTGCGG
This sequence comes from uncultured Solirubrobacterales bacterium, assembly GCA_903933815.1. Lineage (GTDB taxonomy): Bacteria > Actinomycetota > Thermoleophilia > Solirubrobacterales > 70-9 > 67-14. Next base: position 12,021 of record CAIZLN010000078.1, on the reverse strand, counting down.
GCAGAAGGCGAGCACGATCATGATCAGCACGATCGGCACGATCATCAGACCGTCACGGACCGATATCTCTCTTGAATCAGAACCCTCGGGAAGCGGGTTATGCATGGTGCGCTGGTACATGCGAAGTGCGTAGAAGGCGGCAAGAGCGACTCCGGAGGAAGCGATGATCGCGATCGCCACGTCGGTGTTGAAGACGCCGTTGAGGATGTAGAACTCGCCGATGAAGTTGGCTGAACCCGGGATCGCCAGGGTTCCCATGGTCACAATCAAAAAGATCACCGCGAATACCGGGGCCTTCTTCGCCAGACCCCCCATCGGGCCGATGTCCTCGCTGCCGGTGCGCTCGGCAATCAGGGCGACGATCAGGAAGGCAGGTACGACGACGAGGCCATGATTGATCATCTGGAGGAGTGCTCCGTTGGCGCCGGTGCTGTCGAGGGCGAAGATCCCGAGCGTGATGAAGCCGAGCTGGGCGACCGAGGAGAACCCGAGGATCAGCCTGAGGTCGATCTTGGTGAAGGCCATCACCGAGCCGTAGATGATCGAGCCGAGCGCGATGATCAGCATCGTCGTCTGGAAGAGCTCGACCGCGTCGGGCATGATCGGCAGCACGACCTTGAGGAAACCGTAGGCCCCGACCTTGGAGAGCACGGCAGAGAAGACCGCCAGGGCTGGCAGTGGTGCGGCGCGGTAGGCGTCGGGCATCCAGCCGTGAAGCGGGAAGGCCGGCATCTTGACCAGGAAGGCGGCGGCAAAGAACCAGAAGATCCAGTTCTGTGAGCCCGAAGGCAGGCCCTTTTCGGCCAGTTCGGCCATGTTGAAGGTGAGCTGACCACCGTCGGCGGCGATCACCCCAACCGCGACCGCCCCGACCAGCATCAGCAGCGAGCCGATCAGAGTGAAGACGATCATCTTGACGGTGGCAGAGCCGGCCGTCACCCCTTCACGATCGCTCCCCCATATGCCGAACAGGAAGTAGAACGGCACGATCATCAGGTCAAAGAAGAGCACGAAAAGCAGCAGGTCCTGGGCCAGGAAGGCGCCGAGGGTGGCCGTCTGGCCAGCCAGCAGCATGAAGTAGAAGAGCCCGGCGCGGTCGGTGCCGCGACTGGCGGTGAAGGCCACCGCGGGCACCCAGGCAAGCGCTGTCAGCAGAACCAGAAAGACCGAGATCCCGTCGATACCAAGGCTGTAGTTGATGCCCAGCCCGGGGATCCAGGTGACGTCGACGACGTACTGAAGGCCCTGCGAAGAGTCGAACCCGATCGCGACGATCGCGGCCAGGACGAGGGTGATCAAGGTGCCGGTGCCGGCTACCCACGGAGCGAAGCGCCGCGGGGCAAGCAGGCTGATCAGCCCGAAGGCCAGCGGGGTCCAGAGGATCGCGCTCAGCATCACAGGCCCCGAATCAGGAAGTAGAGGAGGATGGCTACCGTGCCGACGGCCATCAACAGGGCGTAGCCGCGCAGCATGCCGGTCTGGAGGTCACGCACCGCGCCGCTGGCCGAGCGCACGATGGCAATGGTGCCGTTGGTCAGGCCGCCGATCGCGTAACGCTCGAACCAGTTGTTGGCGAACCGGCCGAAACCCTTGACCGGCTTCACGATCAGGAAATCGATGATCTCGTCGCCGTACCATTTGTTGATGAACAGGGTGTAGATCGGGCTGAAGGTCCGGCGCAGGGTCTCCGGTACGGACGGGCGCCCGATGTATAGCCACCAGGTGAAGGCAATCCCGACGACCGAGATGACCGCGCCCTTGGCAAGGCCCTTCCACGCCTCGGCGACCGTGGGATGCATGGCGGCAAGCGGAGAGTCTTCGAAGGTCGGCTCGAGGAAGTGGGTTATGACCTCAGTCACGCCGGGGATCTGGACCAGTCCGCCGACCAGGGCGAGGAAGCCGAGGACGGACATGCCGATCTTCATACCCATTGCCTGCTCGGCGATGTGGTGGTCCTCACCCGGGTAGCCGACTTCGATGTCTTCCTTCTCGCCTGTGGCGGGGTTGACCGGTTCACCATGCACGACGTGGCCGGTCTCGATCAGGTGAGCTGCCTCCTCGCAGGGAGGACCGGGCAGGATCCTGAAGATGATCCGGAAGGAGTAGATCGCAGTCATGAAGGCGCCGATGTAGCCCCCGATCGCGAAGATCTCATACCAGCCACCGCGGAAGGCGGCGAAGTCGATGATCTCATCCTTGGAGAACCAGCCCGAGGTTCCTGGGAAGCCGGAGAGGGCGAGGGCGCCGATGATCAGCATCGCCGCCGTGAAGGGCATCGCCTTGTAGAAGCCCTTCATCCGGTCGATGTTTTGAATGTTGGCCATCGCCGCGATGACTGAGCCGGCCGCCATGAAGAGCAGGGCCTTGAAGAAGGCGTGCGTCATCAGGTGGAACATGCCGGCCGAGTAGGCACCGATACCAACTGCGACGAACATGTAGCCGATCTGGCTCATGGTCGAGTAGGCGATGATCCGCTTGAGGTCGGTGACCACGATCGCGATCGTGCCTGCCACCAGCAGGGTGACCAGGCCGACGATCGCGGCAACGTCAGCTGCCGCCGGGGCAAGCTCGAAAAGCGGGTGAGCGCGGGCAACGAGGTAGACGCCGGCCGTGACCATGGTCGCGGCGTGGATCAGGGAGGAGACCGGGGTTGGGCCTTCCATCGCGTCGGCCAGCCAGGTGTGGAACGGCATCTGAGCCGACTTGGCGAAGGCTCCGACCAGCAACAGGAGGCAGATCGCGACCGCGGTCCATTCATTTGTGGTCGTGAATACTTCGGGTGCCTTCTCGAAGACGGCCCCGTAATCGATCACCCCGAGCTCGCGGAAGATCAGAATCGCTGCCAGGACGAGGCCGATGTCGCCGACCACATTGATCACAAAAGCCTTCATGCCGGCCCTCGTGGCAGCCTCGCGACGGTACCAGTAGCTGATCAGGGCATATGAGGCGAAACCGACGAAAGCCCAGCCAACGACCAGCAGGACGAAGTTGCCGGCCAGCACCAGCAGCAGCATCGAGAAGACGAAGAAGTTGAGGTAGCTGAAGAAACGGTGGTAGCCGGCGTCGGACTTCATGTACGAGTACGAGTAGATGTGAATCAGCGAAGAAACGCCGGTCACGACCAGCACCATGAAGGCCGAGAGCGGGTCCACGTAGATGCCGAGGTCGATGCTCAGGCCGCCGACCGAGGCGTACGTCCAGAGGGAGTCGGCGACGTGGCGGGACTCGGCCGGTTCGCCCTGGAGGGAGATGACGGCGGCAATGCCGCAGATGAAGGCGGCGGCGATCGCGGCGATGCCGACCAGGCCTGCGGCCTTCGGCGGGATCCGCCTGAAGGTGAGACCGATGAAGATCGAACCGAGCAGGGGAAAGAGCAGGACGAGCCACCCCCAGGAAGCAGCGTTCATCCCCTGAGCTCCTTCATCTCGTCGACGTCCAGCGGGATCCTGCGGCGGAACATCGCGACGACGAGTCCGAGGCCGACCACGACCTCGGCCGCAGCGACGACCAGCACCATCAGGACGAACACCTGCCCGTCACCGTCTCCGTGGAGCCGGCTGAAGGACAGCATGGCGAGCGCACCGCCGCTCAACATCAGCTCCAGGCAGAGCAGGACGACCACCGGGTTGCGCCGGACGAGCACGCCGGCGAAACCGATCGAAAAGAGCATCGCCGAAAGCACCAGATACCACTCGATAGCCATCAGCCTGGCTCCCCCGGGCCGGTGGACCCGGCAGGTACGGTGGCTGACGGACCGGTCGTTTCATCCTTGCGTCCGGCCAGCACGATCGCGGCAACGGCAGCGACCAGCAGCAGCAGCGAGGCGGCTTCGAAGGCGATCAGGAAATCCTCGAGCATCAGCCGTCCGACGGCCTCGGGAGTACCGAAGCCGGATTCGACCTTGGCTACACCTTCGGTTCCAAGCGCAGTCAGCGAGGAGCCGAGCACGGCAATCGAGATCTCGATGAACAACGCGGCAGCGATGATGGGTCCGAAGATCCTCAGCTTCGGAGACGAATCGAACATCGGCTCCTCTATCCCGCCAACATAGGCAGCCACGAATACGTAAATCACCATCACCGCACCGGCATAGACCACTATCTGGGCAGCGGCGATGAACTGGGACAGCAGCAGCAGGAAAATCCCCGCGAGGAAGACGAGGTGGACCACCAGGGCGAGCACGCTGTAGAACGGGTTGCGCAGCAGCACGACCGCGAGGGCGCCACCGATGGCGCCGATGGCGCCGAAAAAGAAGGCAACCTCAACCACTACTCGCCTTCCCTCCTCAGCGGAGTGCGCTCGACCGGTTCGGCCAGCAGCATTTCCTTGGTGAAGATCAGGTCGGAACGGTTGTAATCAGCCATCTCGTAGTCATGACCCATGGTGATTGCGTCGAACGGACAGGCAATCTCGCAGTAGCCACAGAAGATGCACCGGGCGAGGTTGATCTCATACACGGCGGCGTAGCGCTCGCCCGCCGAGACCCTGTCCTCGGGGTCGTTCTCGGCGGCGACGACCCTGATGCAGTCGGCCGGGCAGGCGGCGGCACAAAGCGAGCAGCCGACGCATTTCTCGAGGTGGGAGTCCTCGAAACGGTGGAGCTTGTGGCGACCACGAAAGCGAGGGTAAACCGGCGTCTTCTCTTCCGGGTACTGAATCGTCACCGGCTTCTCGAACATTCGACCCATGGTCGTGCGAAGGCCGCGCAGGGTCTCGCCGAAGGCGCGGTAGGCGCCACCGGCGCCGCCAGGCTCCGGGCCGCGCGGGACGACTTTGATTTCTTCGGGGCTGATGCTCATGTGACTACCACCAGGACTGCCGTTACCAGCACGTTGAGGGTTGCTATCGGAAGGAGGATCTTCCAGCCAAAGCTCATCAGCTGGTCGTAGCGGAAACGCGGCAGGGTAGCGCGGATCCAGATGAAGAAGAAGGTTATGGCCAGCATCTTGGCCAGCATCCAGATCGGGTCGAGCAGCGGCGGCCCGGGACCCATCCAGCCCCCCAGGAACATGGTCGAGGCTATCCCCGAGATGATCAGGATCTCCATGTACTCGGCAAAGAAGTAGGAGCCGAAGCGCATCCCGCCGTACTCGGTCGAATATCCGGCTACCAGTTCGGCGTCGGCTTCGGGCAGGTCGAAAGGCACGCGGTTGGTCTCGGCAAAGCCGGCCACCATGAAGATCAGAAAGCCGACGATCTGGGGCACGATGAACCAGATGTCGCCCTGAGCTTTGACGATGTCGACCAGCGACAGCGAGCCGGCCATCATCACGACGCCAAGCAGCGAGAGGCCCATCGCGATCTCGTAGGAAATCAGCTGGGCCGCCGAGCGCATCGCTCCCAGGAAGCTGTACTTCGAACCTGACGCCCAGCCACCGAGCAGCAGACCGTAAAACCCGATCGCACCGAAGGCGAAGAAGTAGAGGATGCCGATGGGGACATCAATGCCGTAGAGCCCCACCCCGCCCTGGACATCGCCAAAAGGAAGGATCGCCAGAGTTACGACGGCGGCAAAGATGCTGATCGCGGGCGCGATCTCGTACAGAAACGGCACCGCTCCCTTGGGACGAAAGCCCTGCTTGGAGAGCAGCTTGCCGACATCGGCCAAGGGCTGAAGCGCACCGTAGGGACCAACTCGGTTTGGACCGTAGCGCTGCTGGAATCGACCGAGCAGCTTGCGCTCGGCCAGCAAAACCACGGGGACGATGCTGAGAATGACGATGAAAATGACCAGCGACTTGACGACCATGATCCAGGTCGCGTCCACGAAATTAGTATCGGCAAGCAGCGGTGTCATCAGGGCTACTGATTCCCGTCCGCGGGCTGCTCGCCCGCGGCTGCGGTGCCAGCGGCGACCAGGTCCAGCTTGACCTCCGGCTTGCCGATCTCGACTCTGGCAGGGCGGCCGTTCGAAAAGACATTGGCGTTACCTTCGATCGTTCCTTCGATCAGAAAGCAGGTGCCCTCCGGAAGGGCGCTTCGCAAAGCGACCCGGGCGTTGACCGAGGTCTCCCCTGCCGTCACCGAGACGTCATCGCCACGGGAAAGCCCGAGTCTCCGGGCATCGGCGACCGATATCTCGAGGCGCTGGGCTGGCATCAGGTAGTTGAGCGCGGGGCTGAGGTCGGTGGTGGTGTCGGCCCAGAGGTCGCGGTAGGTGCCGAGCGTCAGCTTCTGGTCGGGGCCGCCCGGTGATTCATCCCCGGGCCGGCTGTCGCCGGGAGTTCCCGGGGACGACTCCCCGGCCGGCCCTACCGAAACGCTTGCAGCGGCACCGTTCGATGCGGAAGCGGACGCGAGGTTCTCTGCGAAGAGGCTGGCGGCTTCGTTGTCCTGCCAGCGGATTCCGCGACCGGCGATCTTTACATCGGTGAGTCCGCCGTAGAAGGGGACCGCGATGGTCACCGCCTCGAAGGCTTCGGGGGCGGAGTGGATGCCGGTCTCGTGTCCGATTGCAGCGGAGAGTTCGGCCAGGGCCATCCATCCGGCGCGGATGTCGCCGGGCCGTTTGGCGGACGGACGAACCCGCTGGAGGCGGCCCTCCGGGTGGGTGACGGTTCCGTCCTTTTCGGCATGGCTCTCAAGCGGGAAGACGATGTCGGCGTACTCGGTGGTGGCGGTCGCGTTCATCGAGAAGCAGACGACGTGACCGGCCACTTCCAGGGCGCGACGCCAGCCGTCGGTGTCCGGGAAGTCACGCAGCGGGTCTACCCCGAAGAGGATCAGGGATGTGATCTCGCCCGACTCGAGTCCGGCACGGATCTGCTCGACATCCCGGCCCACGTTCGTCCGGGAGAGTCCGGGTCCGGCGTCCGGCAGGCAGCCGACTTCACGCAGTCCGCGGGCGTTGGCCACATCGGGGATCTCGATCAGACCGGACTCGGCCTTGCCGGCCAGGCCGAGCGCCCGGCTCAACTCCAGCAGGGCGGCCAGGGCTTCGCCTCCACTCTCGCCACGCCCGATGCGCTCTCCCCAGACGATCACCGCTTCTTCGGCCCCGAGCAACAGTCCGGCAATCCCGGAGTCCGAGCCGCTTGCGACCCCTGCGGCGAGGTCACGGAGGAATGAGGCAACCTGACCCGGGGCGTAGCGCTCGACCTCGGTGGCCCCGCCATCGAGGGCACTCGGGCGATCGGTGGCCACGGCCAGGGCTGTCCCGTTGCGACGGACCGCCTTGCGGATCCGCAAGTCGTAGGCGGGTGAAGAGTGAATCGGGTCAGTGCCGAGCACCAGCACTACGTCAGCCGTATCGATGTCCACCGTGCGGGCCGAGATCGCGGGATCGGAGAAAGCGATCACTGTTTCACGGCTTGCGGCCGGAGCCTGACGGCAGTCGATGTCGGCCGAGCCAAGGCCGTCACGAACGATCGACTGAACCAGGAAACCTTCTTCGTTGGAAGCATCACCGACCAGCGCAGCCGTCTTCCCGGCGGACTCAGCCAGTCCGGCGGCAGCGAGGTCGATCGCCTCACTCCAGCCGGTGGGGACCGGGCGGCCTTCTTCGTAGCGCAGCGGGTTGATCACCCGGTCCAGCGAGTACATCGCCTGAAAGCCGTAGCGACCCTTGTCGCAGAGCCAGCCGTCGTCGACTTCAGGGTTGTCCCTCGCGATCACTCGCTTGACCTGTTCGTCCCGGATCGTAAAAGAGACGTTGCACTGGCTCGGGCAGAGGGTGCAGACCGATCCGCCCTGCTCGATGTCCCAGGGCCTGGCCTGAAAACGGTAGGTGTAGTTGGTCAGTGCGCCCACCGGACAGAGTTCGGTGATGTTGCCCTGGAATGGTGCGATGTAGGGTCGGTCGTCGAAGGTGCCGACGTAGCTGCGGTCGCCACGCTCGAGGAGCTGAAGCTGGGAATCCTCACTGACTTCCTGGCTGAAGCGAACACAGCGGTAGCAGAGGATGCAGCGCTCGCGGTCGATCGCAATCAGCGGCGAGAGCGGGACCGGCTTCTCGAAGTGACGCTTCTCGTCGACCATACGGTTTCTGTCGGCTCCCCAGCCCATGGTGATGTCCTGAAGGGGACACTCGCCGCCCTTGTCGCAGACCGGGCAGTCGAGCGGGTGGTTGACCAGCAGGAACTCGACCACGGCGTTCTGGGCTTCCTTGACCTGTTCGGTCCGCGTGTGGACGACCATGCCGTCACGAACCGGAGTCGAACAGGCCGTCTGCAGCTTTGGAATGCCTTCAACCTCGACCAGGCACATTCGGCAGGCGCCAACCGGCTGGCCAAGCTTGGGCTCGTAACAGAAGACCGGGATCTCGATGTCTCCATGCTTGGCGGCATCGACCAGCATCGCGCCTTCGTCTGCTTCGATCTCGCGGCCATCGACCGTCAATGTGATCCGGTTCGGGACTTTCCTAGCCACGGGGCAGCTCCTCTGCGGCCTGGGCAGACTCGGGCACGGGGCGACCCATCAGCCGTTCGCGCTGCAGTACCTCGAGGCCGACTCCGTCTGGACCCGGCTCGAAGCCATCCCCGTTCGACTCGAGGCCCTCGGTGGTCGGCAGGCCGTTGATCGCGGCACGGGCGATGACCTCCTCGAACTCATCGCGGAACTTGTTGACCATCGCGCTGACCGGCATCGCCATCGAATCACCGAGCACGCAGAGACAGTGCCCGATGATGTTGCCCTGAACCGAAGTGATGATGTCAAGGTCCATCGGTGTCGCCTCTCCCCTGACGACCCGCTCCAGCATCTTCACGGTCCAGTTGGTGCCTTCCCGGCAGGGGGTGCACTTGCCACAGGATTCGTGGTGGTAGAAGCGCGCGGTGCGCAGCGCCATGTGGGGGATGGATACCGAGTCGTCGGCGACGATGATTGAACCGGAACCGAGCATCGAGCCCGCCTCGGCCATCGCCTCGAAGCTGTAGGGGAGATCCATCTCGGCCGGGGTCAGCACCGGGGACGAGGAGCCGCCCGGGTAGAAGGCCTTTACTTCCCGGCCTTCGAGCGGACCACCAGCGAGGCCGTAAATCAGGTCGCGCAGACTGACCCCGAGTTCAACTTCATAGTTTCCTGGTCGCCTGACGCCACCGGAGATCGAAACCACCTTGGTCCCCGGTGACTGCTCGGTTCCAAAGGACTTGAACCAGTCGGCACCGTTGGCGACGATGTGGCTGACATTGCTCAAGGTTTCGACATTGTTGATCAGGGTCGGTCCGCCGTAGAGGCCCTGCACCGCCGGGAACGGAGGCTTCAGCCGCGGGTTGCCACGCTTTCCTTCGAGCGCGTCGAGCAGCGCCGTTTCCTCACCACAGATGTAGGCGCCGGCACCGCGATGTACGACCAGCTCGAGGTTGTGGCCCGAGCCGAGGATGTTCCTGCCGAGGTAGCCGGCTTCGTAGGCTTCGGCGACGGCCCGGTCGAGGATGTCGGCCTGGACGTCGTACTCGCCGCGGATGAAGATGAAGGCGTGGCTGATGCCGGCGGCGTAGCTGGCAATCACGATGCCTTCGATCAGCTGATGCGGGTTGCGCTGCATCAGTTCGCGGTCCTTGAAGGCTCCGGGTTCGGACTCGTCCGCATTGCAGCAGAGGTACTTGGTCTGGTTGCCGTGCGGCAGGAAGGAGACCTTCTTGCCCATCGAGAAGCCGGCGCCACCCCGGCCCCGAAGGCCGGATTCCTCGAGTTCGTTGACGATCGTGTCCGGCTCCATCTCGCCGTAGGCTTTCTCGAGGGTGGAGTAGCCGCCGTAGGAGCGGTAGCCGTCGATCGTGGCCAGCTTCGGGTCGGTGGCGTGGCGCAACAGGACTCTGGTCTCGACGATGCTCACCGGTTCGGTCCTTTGGTCGAAGTTACGCGCTCATCGCTGCTTTCCTCATCGCCCCCGGGCAGACGGCGGGCGGTCAGGGCCTTGTCGGGCAGGACCTCCTCGCCTCCGCGGAGCTGCTCGATCGCGGTCTTCGCATCAGCCGGCTCGAGCGGGCCGAAGTAACGCTCGTTGACCGACGCCATTGGCGCCAGGTCGCAGGCCCCGAGGCACTCGAAGCCGGAGACCATCACGCTTCCGTCAGCCGACAACGCGCCTCCATGGCCCGCCTCACCACGGTCGGCGCCGGTGGCCGCACAGAAGGCATCGAGAAGCTCGTCGCCGCCGCGCATCCAGCAGGAGATGTTGGTGCAGACGAGCACCTGGCTCTCACCTGATGGCTGAAGCCGGAAAAGGTCGTAGAAGCTGGCGACTGACTCGAGGTAGGCCGGGGTGACCTGCATCACCGCAGCGGCCTGGCGGATACCTTCAGGGGTGCACCATCCGTAAGTCCTCTGAACGGCCCACAGGGCCGGAATCGAGGCCGACTTGTGGTCCGGGTAGCGGGCCATCGAAGCCTCGATCGTTTCGCGGAGCGCGTCCGGGCAGTCGACGTCCGAGAGCTCTGGCACCCCCTGAGGGTCACCCAGTGCCTCACGTCCGGTCGTGTTGGCCGGGTCGACCGGCAGACCGGGCGAGACGAAGTCCTCTATCGGCGTGAAGTCGTCCATCTCAGCGGTCGATTCCCCCCAGGATCGGATCAAGCATGGCCAAGGTCTGAATCAGGTCGGCGACGTACTCGCCGACCGCCATGTCCTTGAGGGCCTGCAGGTTGACGAATGAAGGCTCACGAAAGTGGACCCGGGCGGGTTTGGCTGAGCCATCGGCGACCACGAAGCAGCCAAGCTCACCTCGCGGCGACTCGACCGGGTTGTAGACCTCGCCGGGAGCGACCCGGAAACCCTCGGTGACCAGCTTGAAGTGGTGGATCAGCGACTCCATCGAGGTCGACAGCTCCGAGCGCGGGGGCAGCACGTACTTGCGGTCATCAGCTATCCAGGGGCCCTCGGGCAGACCGTCAAGGCACTGCTCGATGATCTTCAGAGACTCGCGCATTTCGGTCAGCCGGACCCGGTAACGGTCGTAGCCGTCCCCGACCGTGCCGACCGGCACGTCGAAGTCCAGTTCGTCGTAAACGAGGTAGTCGGCCTCCTTGCGAAGGTCCCAGGCATCTCCTGAGGCCCGCAACAACGGTCCGGTAACGCCGAGCTCGAGCAGCCGTTCACGACTGACCACGCCGATGTTCTTGGTCCGGATCAGGAAGATTTCGTTGCGGTCTAGCAGGGACTCGTACTGGCCGATACCCCGGTTGACGGTTTCGATCATCTCCCGCACCTTGCGCTCGAAGCCGGTCGGGATGTCCTCAGCCACACCGCCGATCTGGAAGTACCGGGTGTGCATCCGCTGGCCGGCCGACATCTCGAACAGGTCGAGCACCTTGTCGCGGTCGCGGAAGCAGTAGAAGTAGACGCTCATTGCGCCGATGTCGAGTGCGGTCGTACCGAGCCAGACCAGGTGTGAATGGAGGCGGTTGAGCTCCATGTGGAGCACCCGCAGGTACTGGGCGCGGCGCGGGACCTCCAGGCCGGTCAGCTTCTCGACCGCGCCGCAGTAGGCCTGCATATTGAAGAAGTAAGAGAGGTAGTCCATGCGCTCGACAAACGGGATGACCTTCCAGTAGGCCATCGATTCACAGGACTTCTCGATTCCGGTGTGGACGTAGCCGACGATCGGCTTGAGGTCCTTGACGACCTCGCCCTCAAGGTCCACCACGAGGCGAAGCACACCGTGAGTAGCCGGGTGATGCGGACCCATGTTGACGGTCATCATTTCCTGCTCGGGCTCGAGCTCGACCGTCGCGCCAGGAAGCTGGGACTCGATCTCCATGGCCAGCATCGCCGGGGTCAGCTCCTGGTCGATGAGACTGTCGCGGGGTTCGCTCCTCGAGCTGGCTTCCATCAGTTCCACCAGCCCGGGTTGGTGACTTCATCGCGGGTGAAGATCACCGGTTCGCCGCCAATGGGGAAGTCCCGGCGCTGCGGATGGCCGGCGTAGTCCTCGGGCATCAGGATGCGTCGCGGGTCGGGGTGGCCGTCGAAGACGATGCCGAAGAAGTCGTAGACCTCTCGCTCCTGAAACTCGGCGGTCGGAAAGAGGTCGACCACCGATGCGATGTGCGGCAATGCGTCTCCGCTTGTGTTAGCGCCGGC
>CAIZLN010000077.1 GCA_903933815.1 uncultured Solirubrobacterales bacterium | reverse complement strand
GCTCGGAGGCTGCCGGGGCTCAGGCCTCGGACCTTGTGTCTTCGGCTGCTTCGGAAACCGGCTTGGCACCTTCAACCGGTGACTTGCCTCTGGCGTAATCGGCGATGAACTGCTCGGTGTCTTCGCGCGCGTCAGCGTCGGGCCGCTGGTTGTGCGGAGACTTCATCAAGTAGGACGAAGGACCGTCGAGCTGGCCGGCTATTCCGTTGTTCAGAGCCAGCTTGATCAGACGAACGGCATCAATCACGACACCGGCGGAGTTCGGCGAGTCCCAGACCTCGAGCTTGAGCTCAACATTCAGCGGGACATCACCGAAGGACTTGCCCTCGAGGCGGATGTGGGCCCACTTGCGGTCGGTCAGCCACGGCACGTAATCGGAGGGACCAACATGGACATCACGATCATCCAGATCCAGCCCCATGACCGAGGTTACGGCGTTGGTCTTTGAAATCTTCTTCGAATCAAGGCGCTCTCGTTCGAGCATGTTGAAGAAGTCCATGTTGCCGCCGACATTGAGCTGGGAAGTGTGCTGAAGCTCAACGCCACGCTCATGGAACAGGCGGGCCAGCTGGCGGTGAACAATCGTCGCGCCGACCTGAGACTTGATGTCATCACCGATGATCGGCAGCCCGGCATCCTTGAAGCGACCGTCCCAGTAATCCTCGCTGGCAATGAACACGGGTAGACAGTTCACGAAGCCGACGCCGGCGGCGATCGCCTGCTCGACGTACCACTTGACGGCATCCTCAGAGCCGACCGGCAGGTAGCAGACAAGGACATCTGCTTTCGAGTCCTTGAGAATCTGAACGATGTCGGCGGTCGGGCCAGGAGCCTTGGTTATGACCTGCTTCAGGTACTTGCCGAGGCCGTCGAGGGTCATGCCGCGCTCGACCTTGACCCCCATGTTCGGGACCTCCGAGAACTTGATCGTGTCGTTCTGCCCGGACCAGATCGCCTCCGAGAGGTCCTTCCCGACTTTCTCCTGGTCGATGTCGAAAGCTGCCACAAATTCGATGTCACTCACGTGATAGCCACCGAGATCGACATGCATCAGGCCGGGTACCTGCTCGTCGGGGTCGGCGTTTCTGTAGTACTCGACGCCCTGGATGAAGGAGTTGGCGCAGTTGCCCACACCGACGATCGCTACGCGGACCTTCTCGTCCCGGCGCTCGGCGCCGTTTCCGCTGGATCCGTTGCTCTTGCTCATAAGTTGGTATTTCCTCCTGGTTTCATTGCGAAGCCCAAAGACACTCAAACGGGTCGTGGGTTACATCGTCGGCCATTTCCTGTTCAACCTTCGACGATCAGGGCACGACGCACGTGCCAGACCCTTTGTATGACTGTCACCGTGGTCAATGCCGCCATCACATAAATGGCCGGAGCGAGCAGTTCGAAATTGCCCGAACCGAACCCACCGGCGAAAAGAATGCCGATCGAAAGTATCACCACCCGCACCGGCCGGGTGGCGAGACCGACCGTGCATTCAACCCCCAGCGCCTCGGCCCTGGCCCTTGTGTAGGAGACCATGAGCGAGCCGAGAACGACATAAACGCAGGCTGCGGCGGCGAGCGAGTTTCCCTGCTCGGCGAAGTACCAGGCAATCGCGGTGATCACAATGCCCTCTTCAATCCGGTCGAGAGTCGAGTCGAGGAAGGCGCCGAACAGTGAGCCCTTTCCGGACATCCGGGAGTAACGCCCGTCGAGCGTGTCCATGATCGAGCCCAGAATGAAGGCGATGCCGCCCCAGACGAAAAGCTCCTGGGTGATCAGCACCGCGGCGATCAGGTTGCCGACCAGCCCGGCCATCGAAATCGCGTTCGGGGTAAGACGAGACTGGATGAGGCGATCGCGCGCCTGAATGCGAAACTCCTGTGCCGGGCCGTTACGCGGACCGTTGCTGCCTGCCTCGGGCGGGCTCGGCGAAGACGACTCCATCGGTTGAGTTTACGAGAGATTCGGCGACGTGGCAGCCGCGGTCAGAGGTCGGCTCCCTAAGTGCCGCAGTCGGGTTCCTGCCGGAAGCGCGCTCCGGGGCTGAAACGTGCCCGGACCCTTACCTCGCCAGGGGTCATGGTGCTCACCTCGGTCCAGCCATCCTCCGTCCGACCGACACATCCGATGCCGCTTTCGATCACCCAGTAGGGGGTTGCCCTGATCCTCACGCGATAGATGCCGGGCTGTGGAATCTGCAGTGAGAACCCGTCGGCCTCCAGGCCGGTGACGCGCGCCGGAGGTTCGGCCAGCGGGGTCGCGCCGACCACCCGATAAAGCTTCCAGTCCGCGCCGGAGGGAATCTCCCGCAGGAATGCGGGGGCCCGCTCGATCAGCTCGGCTTCGGTCTCGGCCGCGTAGTCGAGTTCGGTCTGGGGGACAGCGACATACGCCACAGCCAGATCCCGCAGCCAACGGCGGTAGAGCATCGGATCAAGCCGGTCCGTGTAGAAGAGCTGGTTCAGGCGACGGTCGGTCTGGCGCTCCCAGCCTCTGGCAAGTGGAATTCCGGGTGGAACCCGTGCCGATTCCCAATGGCTGGCCACCGGGAGGACTTCCACCCTGGCGGGACTGCGGGTCAGCCTTGGGCCGAGCACCCGCTCGACTTCCTCATAGAATTCTGTGGCAACCGCAGGTTCGTCGCGCACCAGGTTGAGATCGCGAATTACCGGATAGACCTGCCACAACGCGATCAATGGCAGCAATGCGGCGAAAGCCAGCACCCGGTTGGCACGACTCGTTTCAATGCCCCAGAAGGTGCAGAGAAACAGGGGGCCCACCAGCAGCAGGCCCAGCCGGTTGACATTACCCCCCATCGGGGTGTCAAGCAGGAAGGTTGCGACCAATGCGGCCGCGTAAACGAGCATTCCTGTCCGGATCAGTCGCTCCTGTGCGGGAACGAGCAAGGCGGCAACAAGAGTCAGTCCGATCGCCGGCAGGAAGCTGCTCAGGGCGTAAGGTGCGTCCCCGCCGCCGGGGAAGAGAACGGCTACCAGCAGCGCGGTGAAAAACGAAGCGGCTGCGACTTCGAGCCCGCGGCGGTCCGGACTTCCGGTCAGCCGGGCGTTGACCCAGTGGGCAAACCCACAGCAGGCCAGAAACAGAGCGGCCACCGGGCTCGCCAGGGCCACCGTGGCGGCGAGAATCAGTGAAGCCGGGCGTCTTCCACGCTGTGCCGCGAAGACCGCTGCCATGCCCAGGAGAACACCAAGCGCGAAGGTGAGCCGACCCGAATAAAGACTCACCGTCGCGGCGGCAGCAAACCAGATCGCCCCGGCTCTGGCCTGTTCGCCCCAGCGACGGTCCACGATCAGAGTGAACAGGGCAACCGTGCCCACGACCGCAGCCACACCCATTACCCGAAAGCCAACCCAGGAGCCAATCGCCGGCGCGAGCAGGCTGTAGGTGGGCAGATAGTGGCCACCGAACCAGTAGTTGTTCCAGAGCGCCGGACCGGATTCCTCGAACAGCCGGGTCCTGAACAGCTGCGCGGCATGATCGGCGCTCAGCGGAGCCGTGATCAGGTAGAGAGCCGAGAGAAGGCCGACTACGGCGAGCGGGGCGACCAACGGGCGCCACCAGGGATCCCTGCTCTGCGTCATTGAGTCAGGCGCGGACGCGCTGGTGGTCGGCTACCTGACTCCACGCCCAGGTTTCCGGCTTGAAATGAGCGAGGACCCTGGCTGCGATCAGGAAAGCGGCGGCGGCGACGGCCCAGCCGGCGGCGACATCGAACCAGTAGTGGTTGGCGGTGACGATCGTGACCCAGGCCACGAGGATCGGCCAGAAGAACCAGAAAGCTCTGGCGAACCGGTTGCGACAGACCATGAACCCGGCACCGCCGATCATCAACGACACCGCACAATGCATCGAAGGCACCGCGGCGAAAGGGTTGATGAACAGCTGGGCCAGCGTGGAGTCGTGGTTGATGCTCGAAAAGGTGTTGATCGTGTCGACGAAGCCATATTCCGGGAACATCCGCGGCGGCGCGGTTGGGAAACCGATGTAGCCGACCAGCGCCAGGCCCATCGAGACGAAAAGCATGTTGCGAACGAAGTAATAGGCGTCGTTGCGAAAGAGGTAGAGCCAGATGAGAAACGCAGTCGCCACTGTGAACTGACTGTTCAGGTAGACCTGATTGGCAAAGTCGACCAGCCACTGATGGTTGAGTACCAACGACTGTGCCGACGGCTCAAAGAACGTTCCCGTGTTCCGCTGGAAATCCATGATGCGCTCGCCATTGGCGAAGGCCAGGCTGGCCTTTCCTTCAGCCATCCCGCGAGAGAGCTCGTAGGCATTGTCCGCAACTACGTAGAGCGCGACCTGCAAAAACAGGTCGCGCCAGCCACGCGGGAGCCAGTCCCCTATCCGGGCAAGAGTCGCAGACACAGCCCGATTATTGTAAATGCAGGGTCTACATTCTTTACGCTGCTTTTCCAGTGACTGATCCCTCCCGGCCCATCCTCTGTCTCGGCGAAGCAATCGTGGACCTGATCTGCGAGCGCAACCTTGGTCCGGACGAGTCGCCTGAAACCCTCACACCGCACCACGGCGGCGCCCTCCCGAATGTCGCTGCAGCCGTCGCCAGGGGCGGAGTGCCGGCCGCCCTGGTCGGCGGGGTTGGCTCGGACCACTGGGGAAAGTGGTTAGTCACAGGGCTCGCATCCGAGGGGGTGAAAACTGACTGGATCGCGATTCTCGAAGGCGCCCGTACGCCGATGGCCATCGCCATCTTCGACTCCTCGGGTGAGCCTTCGTTCCAGATCTACGGGGAACACATCGGTCCTACGATGGCGGCCACGGATGATTTTCTCGACGATGCGGTTGAAGGGGGGAGCGCCCTCATCGTCGGCTCGAACACGATGGTGGGGGAGGCCGAAAGAGAGGTGACCCGCCGCGCAGTGGGACTTGCCCGCAAAGCCGGCACCCCGGTCCTGCTGGACCCGAACCACCGTCCGACACGCTGGCAGGAGAAAGCCGACGCAATCGAGTTCGGCCTTGAACTTGCCCGACAGACGACCGTCCTCAAGTGCAACCGCGAAGAAGCGACGCTGCTGACTGGCGAAGACGACAAGGTTAAAGCGGCTCAGGCGCTGGCCGGCCTGGGGCCACGGCTCGTCGTAGTCACCGACCGGGAGGCCGAGATCGTCACGGCGGGCGAGGCCGAAGCACGCTGGGTCCCTGGGCGGATTGAAGTGGTCAGTCCGCTGGGTGCCGGCGATGCATTCATGGGGAGTCTGGCTGCGGGACTCGCGGGACTCGGGTGGGATCTCTCCCGGGTAGCCGAGGTCCTCCCCCGGGCGGCAGCCGATGCGACCGCATGCTGCCTTCACTGGGGTGCCAGGCATTGACCCCCGCAGGCGGAGGGGTGGGCCGCGCAGACTGGGTGCGACCGTCCAGGGCCCGGGTACGCAGGATCCGCGACAGACTCCGGGAGATGTACGGACGGCCGGTAAACCTGCCACACCGAGATCCGGTGGCGGAACTGGTCAGGACAATCCTCTCGCAGGCGACCAGCGATCTCAACCGGGACCGGGCTTTCAACGGGCTGTCCGAAGAGTTCCCGGACTGGGAGGCCGTGCGCGATGCTCCGATTGCTCGAATCGAGCTGGCAATCAGGCCGGGGGGCCTTTCCAGGCAGAAGGCTCCGAGGATCAAGGCGGCCCTCCAGGAGATTGGTGAAGAAATGGATCTCGCCTGGCTCGAGACCGCCCCGAGAGAGGAGGCCATGGGCTTTCTGACGAGCCTCTCAGGGGTCGGCCGGAAGACTGCTGCCTGCGTACAGGTCTTCACCTGGAATCTGCCCGAGATACCGGTGGATGTCCATGTTCACCGGATCGGAGGACGGCTGGGCCTGTTCAGGCCGAATGCCTCATCCGAGGAAGCACACGACGAGCTGCTGGCGCTGGTCGACCCCGAAGACTCATACGAGTTCCACATGAATCTGATCCGCCACGGCCGGGAGCTGTGCCGACCGACTCCGCGGTGTGAAGCCTGTGCCCTGCGCCGTATGTGCTCTTTCGGAAAGAGTGCCAACTACCGGCACGGCGGCCCGGCTACGGCTGACGGCGACTGACAGGTAATATTGGCTTCGCGTTCGTCCTTCGCGCATTTTCAGCCATGAGCAAGAAACCCTTCGTCATATTCGGCCTCCTTTTGGTCTTTCTGGCATTTGTCGTGCCGGCCTGGGCTTTCATGCGCGACGGTGATCCCGACCGGGCTCAGACCGAGGTGCCCGAGAGCCTGAAGTCCGGACAGAGTCTGTTCGTGGACAACTGCGGCAACTGCCACAAGCTCTACTCCGCAGGGACCTACGGGGACTTCGGGCCGGACCTTGACCAGAAGCTTGCCCCCGCAGGCACCCCTGAAGGCCCCGACGCGGCGAGTCAGATCGAGGGCACAAAAGCTCAGGTTCTCAGTGCGATCAACATCGGCGCCAACGACCCGACCGTCTCAGGGCGTATGCCAGCTGGCATCGTCTCTGGCCCGGTGGCGGAAGAGATTGCGGACTTCGTAGCTCAGACCGCCGGTCGCGGCTGATTCTCGCCACTCCCGTCGCGTCTGGATATTCCAGCCACACAACCCCGACATCCGCGCTACTTTGTGGTGGAGCGGGGGTTGTAAAGGCTGAAGCCCGCCCCAGCTGGCCCAGTCGTGTAGATCAAATCCAGGAGAGAGAATGACCCCGCTTCCAAGCAGCCCCGCCTTTGCCCCGTCCCGTGTCGTCTTTACTGCAGTCGCACTGATGCTGGCCGTACTCGGCTTTGCCGTCGCCTCTGCGGCGAACGCATCACCGGCAGCCGCATCCATGAGCTTTCAGGCCCAGGCGAAGAAGAAGTGCAAGATGGTCAAGCCCGCCACCGCCAACCGGCGCTGCGTCAAGACCACTGCCGCACGGCTGCGAGCTGCGGCAATCGCCAGACGCGACCGGGGCAAGGTCGGAGTCATGACCCGCAACCTCTACCTCGGAGCCGATCTTGGACCAGCCATCGGCGCGCCAACACTTCAGGCATTCATCAATGCCAACGGTGAGATCATGCGCGACGTCGACACAAACAACTACCCGGTTCGGGTTCGGGGCCTCGCCGCTGAAATCAAGGCGAAGTCACCCGACGTAGTCGGCCTTCAGGAAGTCTCTCTCTGGCGCACCGGTCCACTTGGGCCTCCGCGAAACAAGCCTGAGAGCCCCCCGGAGTCCTTTACCGCCACGACCGTCACCTACGACTACCTTGACCTCCTGATGAAGGAACTCAACAAGGGCAAGCAGCGCTACCGCGTAGTCCATGTGACTACCGAGTTCGACTTCGAAGGCCCGGCCAACTACGACGGCAGCCAGGACAACGTGCCCGACCTGAACGGTCGTCTGACGATGCGTGACGCCATCATTGCCAAGGTTGGAGCAGACATCAAGACCCGGAACGCAACGGGAGGCAACTACGAAACCTTCTACAACCCGGTGATCAGCGGACTTTCAGTTGCCGTCGATCGTGGCTGGGGAAGCGTCGAGGTCAAGGTTCGCAACAGCCCGTGGTTCAAGTTCGTCAACACCCATTTCGAGGCGTTCGGCGATGACAAGAACAAGGTTGTCGACTGCATGACGGATCCCGCGCCCGGGTTTGAATCGAACCCCGTTTCCATCCGCTGCCGACAGGCGAAGGAGCTGTACGAAGTTGCTATCGAGCCCGGGAACCTGCCGGTTGTACTGACCGGCGACCTCAACTCGCACGACACCTCGGTGATCGATTCCAACTGCCCGAGCCCGTCCAATGTCAATGACTCGCTCATCGGGAACAACGGCGGCATCTGCGGCGACATCTTCGCCTTCAACTCCCTGAAGACGAACGGACTTGTCGCCCGGAGCACCAGCGATCCGATGAGCTGCTGCACGAACACCGACATCCTCACCGCCGACAACGGCAGCCCGTCAGACTTCGACCACCACATCGACCACGTCATGACCGACAGCCCCACAAAGGTCAGGATGCTCAACTCCTCAGTCAGCGGCCTGGCTCCGGTCAACGGTTACTGGAACTCCGACCACGCTGGCGTCTACAGCCTGCTGCGGATCAACCCGTAGCCATCGCCTTCAGGCGGGGGATCTGAACCCGCTCTGGCACAGGAACTACGAATCACCAGGCCCGCCCCTCACCGGGGGCGGGCCTTTTCTTTTGCATTTCGTCCGAATGTGCCGTTTTGCAGGGCATCTCGGCCGGATCCCCGATGCTTTGACATTCCCGCAAAGATCTGACATAATGACACTTAGATTTTCGCAATCTTTCAATAACACATCAGGCAACGAATCAGGAGATAACAAGTGGGAAAAACGATAGGAATCGACCTCGGCACGACAAACTCGTGCGTGGCAGTACTCGAAGGCGGCGAGCCTTCGGTTCTTGAAAACTCGGAAGGCGGGCGCACAACCCCTTCCGTCGTCGCGTTCAACGACAAGGACGAACGGCTGGTCGGCACGGTGGCAAAGCGCCAGGCCGTAATGAACCCTGAAAACACAATCTTCTCGATCAAGCGCTTCATGGGCCGCAAGGAAGCTGAGGTCCAGGAAGAAGAGACGATGATCCCCTACAAGGTCGAAGCGGGCCCCAACGGCGACGTCCGGGTAGACGCCCGTGGCAAGCAGTACTCGCCGCCGGAAATCAGCGCAATGATCCTGCAGAAGCTCAAGGCGGACGCTGAAGCAAAGCTGGGTGAGACCGTGGACTCGGTTGTAATCACTGTTCCGGCCTACTTCAACGACGACCAGCGCCAGGCGACCAAGGACGCCGGCAAGATCGCCGGCCTCGAAGTCAAGCGCATCATCAACGAGCCGACCGCTGCCGCGCTGGCTTACGGCCTCGACAAGGAAAACACCGACCAGTCGATCCTCGTATTCGACCTCGGTGGAGGCACCTTTGACGTCTCCGTCCTGGAAATCGGCGACGGCGTGTTCGAGGTGAAGTCGACCGCCGGTGACAACCACCTTGGTGGCGACAACTTCGACAAGGCGATCGTCGAGTGGCTGGTCGCCGAGTTCAAGAAGGACCAGGGAGTCGACCTGGCCGCAGACAAGAACTCGCTCCAGCGCCTCTATGAATCCGCTGAGAAGGCCAAGATCGAGCTCTCCTCGACGCAGGAGACCCAGATCAACATCCCGTTCATCACGGCAGTAGAGGGCCAGCCCAAGCACCTGGACGTAAAGCTCACCCGGGCCAAGCTCAACGAGCTGACCTCGGCGCTGATCGACCGCGTCGTCGGTCCTGTGAAGCAGGCGCTCAAGGACGCAGGCGACTCGAAGATCGACCACGTGGTCCTGGTCGGAGGCATGACCCGAATGCCGGCCGTTCGCGAGCGGGTAACCGAGCTCACCGGCAAGGAGCCTCATCAGGGTGTCAACCCGGACGAGGTAGTCGCAGTCGGCGCAGCAATCCAGGCCGGCGTACTGGCTGGTGACGTCAAGGACGTCCTGCTTCTTGATGTGACCCCGCTGACCCTCGGGATCGAGACAAAGGGTGGTGTGATGACCAAGCTGATCGAGCGCAACACGACCATCCCGACCCGCAAGTCGGAGGTCTTTTCGACCGCCGAAGACAACCAGCCCTCGGTCGAGATCCATGTACTCCAGGGTGAACGCGAGATGGCCAGCTACAACAAGAGCCTGGGCAAGTTCCAGCTCACCGGGATCCCTCCGGCCCCGCGCGGCATGCCTCAGGTCGAGGTCACCTTCGACATCGATGCCAATGGCATCCTCAATGTCGGAGCCAAGGACCTCGGCACCGGCAAGGAGCAGAAAATCGAAATCAAGTCCGGCTCCGGGCTCTCTGACGAAGAGATCAAGAGCATGGTCGACGATGCCGAGTCACACGCAGACGAAGACCGCAAGCAGCGTGAGCTGGCCGAGGCCCGGAACGTGGCCGAGAACGCGTCCTACAACTCGGAGAAGCAGCTGAGCGAGCTTGGCGACAAGGTTGACGAGGCCGATCGCACCGAGATCGAAGCCGCGATCAAGGAAGTCCGCGAGTCGCTTGAGTCCGATGATGTCGAAGCCATTCAGGCGAAGACCGATGCCCTTCAGGCGGCCTTTCACAAGGTTTCCGAAAAGGTCTATGAGGCAGCTCAGGCCGAGGCGACTGCCGACCCTGGCGCTGAAGGTGGAGATTCCTCTTCGAACGAAGAGGAAGTGATTGACGCCGAAGTGGTTGACGAGGACGAAAACAAGTGACCGATCCGAACGGCAGCCCGGAACCTGTTCGGGAAGAGACAGTGGTGGACGCAGAAGCAGCCGGCGAAATGCCGGCTGCTGATGCCGCTGAAACCGAGGCGACCCTCGAGCGGGACATCGATGATCTGGTCACTCAGGTCCAGGCCGAGCGTGACGAGTACCTTGACCTCGCTCAGAGGACCAGGGCCGACTTCGACAACTACCGCAGGCGTATGACCGCCGAGACGACCACAGCCGCCGAGCGTGGACGCCTGGAGGTCGTCGCTGGAGTCATCGAAGCGATCGACAACCTCGAGCGGGTCATGGAGAACGAAGGGGTCAGCCGCCAGTCGGCGCTGGATGGAGGATTCCCTGACGGTGCCGCAGTGAGCCTTCAGGGTGTGATCGTTGCCTACCGCGACCTCCACTCGACCCTGCGCCAGGTGAAGGTCGAGGCTTTCGACCCTGCCGGTGAAGCATTTGACCCCAACCTGCACGAGGCCCTTCAGGCGATCCCCGCTGAGGGAGTGGAACCCGGAGTGGTAGTCGAGGTGATGCAGCGTGGCTACCGTGCAGGCGAACAGGTGATCCGCCCCGCCCGGGTGGTCGTGAGTCAGTAGGCGGGGGCGACTTATGGCCAAAGACTTTTACGAAGCGCTCGGTGTCAGCAAGAAGGCATCAGCCGAGGAGATCAAGAAGGCGCATCGGAAACTGGTGCGTGAGTACCACCCTGACCGCAACCCGGACGATGCACGCGCCGAAGAACGATTCAAGGAAGTGCAGCAGGCCTATGACACTCTTTCGGACCCTGAAAAGCGCAAGGCATACGACAGTGGCGGCGGGCTCTTCGGTGCCGGTGGAGCGCAGGGCGGACCGAGCCCGTTCGGGGGTCAGGCCGGTGGCTTCACCGGTGACATAGGCGACATCTTCTCAACCATCTTCAGCCGTGGCGGTGGACCTGCGGGCAACCCGAGGAAGGGGCGCGACCTCGAAACTGATGTCCGGATCTCGTTCGACGAAGCGATGGCCGGGACACAGATCACAGTGACCATCCCCAAGTCGGAGACCTGCCCGACCTGCTCCGGATCCGGTGCTGAGCCCGGCACAAGCACCAGGACCTGCCCACGCTGCGAAGGTCGGGGGATCGACTCCCAGGGGCAGGGTTTCTTCTCGATCAACCAGCCCTGCCCGGAATGTGGAGGCACCGGTCAGGTGGTCCCGAACCCGTGTCACACCTGCCACGGCTCGGGCCTGACCCACCAGACCAAACGGTACAAAGTCAACGTCCCTGCCGGGGTCAAGGACGGCACCCGGATCCGGGTCGCCGGAAAGGGTGAGGCAGGCGAGCGTGGCGCCCCGGCCGGGGACCTCTTCGTCACTGTCAAGGTCTCCCCCTCACCCGTGTTCAAGCGGCTTGATGATGGCAACCTCGAGGGGGAGGTGCCGATCACTGTGACCGAGGCTCTTCGTGGCGGCACCGTCGAAGTCCCGACCCTTTCGGGCAGCAAGAGAATCCGGGTCCAGCCCGGCACTCAGCACGGTTCGATACAGCGCCTCAAAGGCGAAGGGCCGCCGCGCACCAGCTCCAGGACCAGAGGTGACATCCGGTACCGCCTCCTGATCGAGGTACCGAAGGACCTGAATGACGAACAGAGGCGCGCCGTGGACCAGCTTGCCGAGGCCATGAACGGCACCGATCCGCGGGCCGAGCTCCTGCGAAGGGCCAGATCCGGTTCGGGGAGCGCAAGATGAGTCAACGGAGAAGGGGCGGAAAGGGAAGCCGCAGGGTCGAGGTGAGCATCGACGAGGAGCAGGGCGTGTTCATGATTTCGGTCGCCGCGGAACTGGCGGACATGCACCCGCAGACCCTGAGGATTTACGAGGCAAAAGGGCTCATTAACCCGAAGCGTTCGCCACGCAACACGCGTCTGTATTCACAGCGGGATGTAGAACGGCTGCGACGCATCCAGCAGATGACCGCCGATTCAGGCCTCAACCTGGCGGGTGTCGAAGCTGTTCTGGGGATGGAACGGGAGGTAGAGAAAATGCGGACGGAGCTGGCGAGGGCCCGGGCCCGGGCGAGGGAGCTGGAGCGCCGACTGAGCCTGGAGATCACCCGGTCACAGGACCGCGTGAACACCGAAATCATCCCTTACGGAGCCTACGAAAGCGCCATCCCGCGCAGTCATCGAACCGTCCATATTCGAGTCAAACGTTCTCCTGGGGAAACAGGAAAGGAGTCCTTCTGAAATGCAACCAGACCGTTTCACCGTGAAGTCACAGGAAGCCATAAGCGGGTCCCAGCGGCTGGCCGCTGCGAACTCGAACACTGAGGTCGCCCCCGCCCACCTGCTCGTGGTTCTGCTCGAACAGGAGGACGGGCTCGTCCCCGCAGTCCTCAACAAGCTCGGCGCCGACCTTGAGTCAATCAGGGCCCGGGCGAGGGCCGCCATGTCGGATCTGCCACGGCTCAGTGGCGGTTCCGCTGCCGATCCCCGGCCGTCTGCGGCATTCGTCGGGGTTCTCGAGCGCGCTGAAGGGGAAATGGCGGGCATGGGCGACGAGTACGTCTCCACCGAACACATACTGCTGGCGATTGCCGATTCGAAGTCAGGCCTTTCCGACATTCTTCCCGACCGTGAATCACTGGCCAAGGCGATCGGAGAAGTCCGGGGACCACACAAAGTGGACAGTCCCAATCCGGAAGACCAGGTTCAGGCCCTGGAGAAATTTGGCCGCGACCTGACCGCCGACGCGGAGGCGGGCAAGCTCGACCCGGTGATCGGCCGGGATGAAGAAGTCCGCCGGGTGATCCAGGTGCTCTCGCGCCGGACCAAGAACAACCCGGTGCTGATCGGTGAGCCAGGCGTGGGCAAGACCGCGATCGTGGAGGGCCTGGCTCAGCGCATCGTTTCCGGGGACGTGCCGGAAAGCCTGCGGGACCGCAGGGTAATCGCGCTTGATATCGGTGCCCTGCTGGCCGGCTCAAAGTACCGCGGCGAGTTCGAAGAGCGGCTCAAGGCGGTTCTCAGCGAGGTTCAGGCAGCGCAGGGACAGATCGTCCTGTTCCTCGACGAGCTGCACACGATCGTCGGTGCCGGAGCCGCAGAAGGCGCGGTCGACGCAGCCAACCTGCTCAAACCGATGCTGGCCCGAGGTGAACTCAGGGCCGTCGGTGCCACCACGCTGGACGAATACCGCAAACACATCGAGAAGGACGCGGCTCTGGAAAGGCGGTTCCAGCCGGTCACCGTGGGCGAGCCCGATGTGCCCGACACGATCGCCATTTTGCGCGGTCTCAAGGGCCGCTACGAGGTTCACCATGGCGTACGGATCTCCGACTCGGCGATCATCGCCGCAGCCACACTCTCCGAGCGCTACATCGCCGACCGCTTCCTGCCCGACAAGGCGATCGACCTGATCGACGAATCGGCCTCCCGCCTGAAGATCGAGATTGACTCGATGCCAACCGAGATTGACGAGGTCGAACGGCGGATCCAGCAGCTCGAAATCGAACGAGAGGCACTGAAGGCGGAAACCGACGAAGCGTCGAAGGGCCGACTCGAGGCACTTGAGTCGGAGTTGGCCGGGCTGGTTGAGGATTCAAGCGCGATGAAGGCCCGGTGGCAGTCGGAGAAGGGTCTGATCGATGCGATCAAAGAGTCGAAGGCCCAGCTTGAGCAGGCTCATCGCGATGCCGAAAAGGCCGAGCGCGAAGCTGACCTCGAACGGGCAGCAAAACTCCGGTACAGCGACATCCCCGATCTCGAACGTGCCGCCACCGAGGCCGAGGAACGGCTGGGTGAGCTCCACCGGGAGGGCGCGACGATGCTGACCGAGGAAGTCACCGAACAGGACGTGGCCGAGGTGGTTGCCAAGTGGACCGGAATTCCGGTGGCCCGCCTGATGGAAGGGGAGGTCGAGAAGCTGGTCCAGATGGAGGGAAGGCTGCATGAACGCGTGATCGGCCAGGACGAAGCGGTCAGTGCGGTAGCCAACGCACTGCGGCGCTCGCGTGCCGGGCTCGCTGACCCCGATCGTCCGATCGGCTCCTTTCTGTTTCTCGGACCCACCGGGGTGGGAAAGACCGAACTGGCCAAGGCACTTGCCGAGTTCATGTTCGACTCCGAGCAGGCGATCGTCAGGCTGGACATGTCCGAGTACATGGAAAAGCACACGGTCTCCCGACTGGTCGGGGCGCCCCCCGGATACGTCGGCTACGAAGAAGGGGGTCAGCTGACCGAAGCGGTTCGTCGCCGGCCCTACGCGGTGATCCTGCTCGACGAGATTGAGAAGGCCCACCCGGACGTGTTCAACACTCTGCTCCAGTTGATGGATGACGGCCGACTGACCGACGGTCAGGGGCGGACGGTCAGCTTCACCAACACGGTTCTGATCATGACCTCCAACGTCGGCAGCCAGGAGATCGCCGGGGAGACAGTTGACGAGCGGATCCGCGAGCGGGTCGAAGAGGTCCTCGCCACTACATTCAAGCCCGAGTTCATCAACCGGATCGACGACACGGTGATCTTCCACCGTCTCTCCAAGGAAGACATCGGCCGGATCGTCGATCTCCAGGTGAACGGCCTGATCCGCAGAGTGGCCGAGCGCGACATCGAGGTCGAACTGAGTAGAGACGCCCGGACCCTGCTGGGCAACCTCGGCTACGACCCGACCTACGG
>CAIZLN010000076.1 GCA_903933815.1 uncultured Solirubrobacterales bacterium | reverse complement strand
GCAAGGTCGGCAACAAGCTGTATGCGCTCGAAGACGAAATCTACGAGGGTCGATCGGAGGATGTCGAGCGGGATATCTCGAACGCCAAACAGGAAATAATCAATTTCCGAAAGGTCATCCGGCCCCAGCGCCCTGTACTTCGGGACCTGGAGAAGGTGAAGACGCGATACCTGGCCTCCGAGCTCGACCTGGACATCTACTTCGACGACATCGTCGATGCCCACGAGCGGATCTGGGACATGCTCGAGAACTACAAGGAAGTCATTGTCGCGCTCGAGGAAACCAACGAGTCGATGCTCAGCCACCGTGTAAACGACTCGCTCCGCGTCCTCACAGCGATCAGCGTAATAGTGCTGCCGCTGACGCTGATCGCCTCAATCTTCGGCATGAACATAGGTCTTCCGGGCGGCGGTGACCCCGCGATCGATGACCTGCTCAGCTTTGCCGTGGTAATCGGGGTGATGCTGCTGATCCTCGTCGGCATGGCCGCGTTCTTCCGCAGCCGTCGCTGGCTATAGCCTGAAGTCTGCATGAGCGAGAACCGGATCTGGGCGCCCTGGCGCCTCAACTACGTAAAGGATGCCTCGAAAGACAACGAGGACGAATGCGTCTTCTGCGCCAGGCCCGCCCTCGGGGACGACGAAACGGCCCTGATCGTTCACCGCGCCGAGAACTGCTTCGTGATCCTGAACCTTTACCCGTACACGAACGGCCACCTGATGATCACTCCGTTCGAGCATGTCGGGCGAATCCAGGACATACCCGCGGAGACGACCGGTGAGATGTTCGAGCTGGCGAAACTTGCGATGAGCCGGCTGGAAGATGTCTACCGCCCGCATGGCTTCAACGTCGGCTTCAATCAGGGCCGTGCCGCCGGTGCCGGAGTGGAGCACCACATTCACATGCACATCGTCCCCCGTTGGGGTGGCGATACGAACTTCATGCCGGTGATAGCCGACCACCGTGTCATGCCCCAGTCCCTGGAGGACAGCTACCGGGTTCTTTCCGGCGCTTTTTCCCCGGATTTGAATCCGGACATGACCCGCGAAGAAAGGTGAACGTTGTCGATCTTCAAGGCCTATGACATCCGGGGGATTTACGGACCGGAGATGGATGAGGCGGTCGGTCAACAGATCGGACGGGCATTCGTACGGGTGTTGGCGGGACTCAGAGGCAAGCAGCCGGACGAGCTCCGGGTGGGACTGGGACGGGACATGCGACTCACGGCGCCCGCAATGGCAGCTTCCCTCAGGCGGGGAATGATCGAGGAAGGCGCGCACGTTATTGACGCCGGCGAGGTAGCCACCGAGATGCTGTATTTCCTGGTCGGCAGTCGTGACCTCGATGGAGGAGCAATGTGCACGGCTTCTCACAATCCAAAGGCCTACACGGGTGTAAAGCTGGTCCGGGAGGGTGCCCTCGCCCTCTCCGGTGATGCCGGTATCCGTGACATCGAGAATCTGATCGAGGCCGGACTGGGCGAAGCTCCCGGTGGTGGTTCATACGAAGAGGTCGACCTGTGGGACGAGTACCGGAGCGTCGCAATCAGCGCCGTAGACCGCTCGGCAATCAGACCCCTCAAAATCGTTGTAGACGGCGGTAATGGCATGGCCGGTCCCATGGTCGGACCGATTCTCAAGGAGCTCGGCATGGATCTGGTCGAGCTTTATTTCGTGCCTGACGGCAACTTCCCCGACCATGAGCCGAATCCCTTGCTGGAGGAGAACCGTCGACTGATAGTCGAAACTGTGATTTCGGAGAAGGCGGATCTGGGAATCGCCTGGGACGGCGACGCAGACCGATGCTTCTTCATTGACGGTGCCGGCCGCTTTTGCGACGGGGATTTCATCTGCGCGCTGCTGGCCCGTATCGCTCTCGAAGCCGAGCCCGGTGCAACCATCCTCTTTGACCCTCGATCCAGCCGCGCCGTGCCTGATGTAGTCGCTGCGGCCGGAGGGAGGTCGAAACTCTCGCGTGTCGGTCACGCCTTCTTCAAGAAGAGGATGAGGGAGGAGAATGCCGCATTCGGTGGCGAAGTTTCCGGTCATTACTACTTCCGCGACTTCTACTGCGCCGACTCGGGGACGATCCCGGCACTCTGGATCCTCCAGTTGCTTGGAAAAGACGAGCGCAACCTCACCAGCCTGATCGACGAGTTTCATTCGAAATACTTCATTTCTGGCGAAATCAACTCCGAAGTGCCGGACCCGGCTGCGAAGATCGCGCAGATCGAAGCCCTTCACAGGGATGCTGAAATCAGTCACCTCGACGGCGTCTCCGTTGACTACCCGGACTGGCACTTCAATGTTCGACCATCGAACACGGAGCCGCTGCTTCGGCTCAACCTCGAATCGCTCGTCTCACGAGAAGACATGCAACAGAAGCGTGACGAACTGCTGGAGGTAATCCGCAATGGCTGAGAAACCAGATCCGGCAGGGGTGCTTGCCGAGGTTGCTGGAAAAGGAATCCACTGCCTTCCGGTGCCGACTCCGTTTGCTGTGGGTCGTGTCAACTGTTATCTGATCGAAGGCGATCCCCTTACCCTGATCGACGCCGGTCCCCGCTCCGAGCGGTCGCTCTCCGAACTTGAATCGCTGGTCGAGGAGGCTGGGCACAGGATCGAGGACATCGGACTGGTCGTGGCGACTCATCAACACATCGACCACGTAGGGCTGATCAGGACCATTGCCGATCGCTCGGGCGCCGAGGTGGCGGCCCTCGACCTGGCTGCTGAACGGCTGGCGGAATTCGGCAATAACTCCGAGGCAGAAGATGATCTCGCGGTCTCCCTGATGCTCAGCCACGGTATTTCCCCGGAAATAGCCAACACGCTCCGCAGCCTCTCCACCACGTACCGGGAGTACGGCGATGCCGTCAACGTTACCCGGGCTCTTCCGGAGGGCTCGACCCTGGGGCTTTCCGGCCTTGACCTGGAGGTCCTCCATCGCCCGGGCCACAGCCCGTCAGACACCGTCTTCTGGGACCGGGAACGGCGCATTGCGTTCGGTGGCGACCACCTGCTTTCCCATATCTCTTCAAACCCGCTGATCTCAAGACCACTCGATGGCAGTCCAGGCAGGACCCGTTCGTTGATTGACTACAACAGGTCGCTGGCGGCTACCCGCGAGCTGCCGATCGAAATAATGCTTTCCGGTCACGGAGACCCGATCACTGACCATGCAGACCTGATCGATCGGCGGATGCTGGCCCAGGAGCGGCGACTTGAAAAGATCGAGGGGATCATTGTCGACCGGCCCCGTACCGCTCATGCCGTCGCCGAGGAGATCTGGGGGAACGTCGCCGTGACCCAGGCATTCCTCACGCTCTCGGAAGTAATCGGCCACACTGACATCCTTCAGGACCAGGGCAGGGTCACGGAGCGAGAAGAAAAGGGCCTGCTGATATTCGAGGCCGTGGCTTGAGCACGGAAGCACCGATACGGCGTCGGATGCTGATAATCGTGAACCCCTATGCGACCACGGTATCCGACAGGCTGAAGAATCTGGTCATCTACGCGCTCCAGGGACGCTTCGAGGTTGAGGTAGAGGCGACGGAGAGCCAGGAGCACGCAATCAGGATCGGCCGCGCCGCCCGCAGCGGCGGGTATGACCTGGTGGTCGCATTCGGCGGGGATGGCACTGTCAACGAAGTCGTAAACGGCCTTGCCGGGACCGAAATTCCAGTTGCCTTCCTGCCCGGTGGAAACACCAATGTCGTCTGCCGCACCCTCGGCATCCCCAACGATGTGGTTGACGCAACAGAACACCTGCTTTCGCTGGCCGACGATTTCAGGCCACGCAAGATCGACCTCGGGATGGTCGACGACAGATACTTCGTGTTTTCATGCGGTGCAGGGATCGACGCGAGCGTGGTCAGAAAAGTTGATGCCAACCCAAGGCTGAAGGCCAGCGCCGGACCCTGGTTCTACTCCTGGAAGGCAATGTCCACGTACGCACGCGAATACATGCGGAATCCGACCAGGCTCGGAGTGGAAGTCGACGGCCGGACCTGCGAGGGCGTGACCGTGCTGGCCCAGAACTCAGACCCGTTCACCTACTTCGGCAGCCGGAAGATCCATGTCTGCCCGAACGTCAGGATCGACGATGGAACCCTCAGTATGGTCGTGCTCGAACGGGCAAACCAGCTCGACGCACTGGGGATCGTGCCGAGGCTGCTTTCCAGCCGCCTTCCCACCGAGAAGCACAGTCAGGCCAGGCTTTTCGAGGGCGTGAGCGAAGCGACGGTCCGGTCACTGCCTGGTGAAGGTGACACCGATCCCCGACCGTTTCCGGTGCAGGTGGATGGAGACTTCATTGGCAATCACAGTGAAGTCACCCTCCGTGCTGCCCCCAAGGCCCTCTCGATCATCGCCTGAAACCGGACCCGCTATCCGGCTGGGGTCAGGCGGTACGCATCGAAAACCGATTCAACGTTCCTGATCCGGTTGATGCACTGCTTGAGTTGTCCGGTGTCGGCCACCTCGACGACGAAGTTGTTCTTGACCATCGGTGGATTGGTCGAGCAGGTGGCGGAGATGATGTTGACTCCCGCTTCCGCAAAAGTCTTGGCGAGATCTTCAAGCAGCCGGGTCCGGTCGTAGGCATCGATCTGGACTTCCACTCTGAAGGAGGCTTCGTTCTCCCCTTCCCATGCGACTACAACCATGCGTTCCGGGGTGTTTCCGAGATCAGCAATGTTGCTGCAGTCGGCACGGTGAACTGTTATCCCCCGCCCAAGCGAGACGTAGCCGACAATCTCGTCTCCCGGTACCGGGAGGCAGCACTTGGCCAGCCTGAGGGCGACGTTCTCCAGACCTTCCACCACGATTCCGAACTCGGAAGCGTCCCTGGCAGACGGTTGGCGGTCTCTCTTGGTGACACTCTCGGGCGGAGCAGGCTCGATTGCCTCCCCGGCCCGCAACCGCTGCATCAACTTGTTTGCAGTCGTCTTTGGTGAGATCTTCCCTCGGCCGAGTGCGATGTAGAAGTCGTCGGCCTTGCGGAAACCCATCTCCCTCATGACGTCGGCCAGCATCGGGGAGCCCGCGAACTTCTGGGGAGGCAGCTCGCGTTTGCGCAACGCCTTGGCCAGGGCCTCCCGCCCATCGCGTTCGGCGTCGTCGCGACGCTCCTCACGGAACCACGCTCGAATCTTGTTTCTCGCACGGCTGGTTCGGACCACCTTGATCCAGTCGCGCGAAGGACCGCGCTCCTGCTTGGCAGTCATCACCTCGACGATGTCTCCGGACTTGAGCCGGGCATGAAGCGGAACTATCTTGCCGTTGACCTTTGCGCCCACGCATCGATGGCCGACATCCGTGTGAATCGAGTAGGCGAAGTCGAGCGGCGTGGAGCCTGCGGACAGGTTGATCACCTCGCCCTTCGGGGTGAACACAAAGACTTCGTCCTCGAACAGGTCGACTTTGAGTGCCTCCAGGAACTCTGAAGGGTCCTGATCTGATTCAGCTTCCACCAGCTGGCGCAGCCAGTTCATGCTGCCAGGTGAATCAGCGGTTGACCCCTCCTTGTAGGAGACATGGGTGGCGATCCCGTACTCGGCCAGGCGGTGCATCTCGGCGGTCCTGATCTGGATCTCCAGCGGCTTTCCCTCCAGGCCGATCACCGTCGTATGCAGGGCCTGGTACATGTTCGCCTTGGGCATCGCGATGTAATCCTTGAACCTGCCCGGCAAGGGCTTCCACAGTGAGTGGACGATGCCGATCGCCCCGTAGCAGTCCTTCACTGAGCCGACAATCACCCGCATCGCGGTCAGGTCGAAAATCTCGTTGAACTCCCGACCCTTCTTGGTCATCTTCGTGTAGATCGAGTAGAAGTGCTTGGCCCGGCCTGATATGTCAGCCTCGATTCCGACCTTCATCAGTTCCTCGGCCAGAAAGCCACCGGCACCCTCTACAAACTCCTCGCGCTCAACCCGCTGTTGGGAAACGAGGTGCTTGATTTCGGCGTACTTTCGAGGATGAAGCGTTGCAAACGCCAGGTCCTCAAGCTCCCACTTGATCGCGTGAATGCCCAGCCTGTGAGCCAGCGGAGCGTAGATCTCGAGAGTCTCGCGTGACTTGAGTATCTGCTTCTTTTTCGGAAGCGAACCGAGCGTCCGCATGTTGTGCAGCCGATCCGCCAGCTTGACCAGAATGACCCGGATATCCGAAGCCATGGCGATCATCATCTTGCGATAGTTCTCAGCCTGTCTCTCGTCCCTGCTCTCGAAGGTTATTTCGGTGAGCTTGGTGACACCATCGACCAGACGGGCTACCTCCTGGCCAAACTCCTGTTCGATCTCCTCAAGACTGGCCGAGGTGTCCTCAACCGTGTCATGGAGCAAAGCAGCACATATTGTCTCGGTGTCGAGACTCATGCCCACTGATATCCGGGCCACTCCGATTGGGTGCGTTATGAACTCTTCACCCGACTCCCGCTTCTGGTCGACATGATGGTGGCAGGCGAAAGCAAAGGCCCTGGTGATCTCGTTCCGATCCAGCGGGTCGTCCACGGGGACTCCCGCAGCTCTGGCTGCCGCCTCGAAATCCGTGATCGTCGCCATGAGATCGTCAAGCAGCGATGCTTCGCGAGGGCTTAGACCCGCTGAGCCCCCCGATTCGGAAATGGGCTGCTTTACCTGTTCGACTGTCTCAGAAATGCGATCTCCTCATGATGAACCCGCGCCCGATCGGAAAATATTGCCGACCGGGTGATGTCAACCTTCTCCGAGGATACGATGCCGACGGTACGGGCATCGGATTCACCCTCCGTCCGGGCGAGTCCGGCCTCAACCAGAACCGTCAGCAGAGCAGCTGATTCCTCGGGTGCCGTACCGGCGTCGTGGCGGTCATCGGAGGCTTCGCCCATGAATATCCGGCGCAGACTCTCGCCCGAGGCCATGTCAGCCTCGCGAAGGTGCCGATACAGGACGCGCAGCCTTCTGGTGAGGGCGTTTCGTTCAGCCGATGCCATCTCCGCAAACTCGAGAACCGCCGGATCATCGAACCGGATGGTCAGGTCAGTCGAGGATGCCAGGCTCAACTGCTCCGGTGAAGCCGGCGGATCGAAGAGGACCGTGTTCCGGCAGATCCCGGCGAGTTCGGGATGTGCAGACAGAGAAAGGTAATCGCTGACCCCCACACCTGCCGAAAGCCCTTCGGAGAATGATTCCAACGCTTCTGCGGGACTCCCGGACCAGAGTCCATGGACGGAAGCCATCCCTGCCTTCCTGTGCCGCCCGATCCCGGCAGCGCCACCCAGCGAGATCCAACGGCGGCGGGCATCGGCAGTGAGCACCAGCAGGGGTTC
>CAIZLN010000075.1 GCA_903933815.1 uncultured Solirubrobacterales bacterium | reverse complement strand
TGGGCGACTCCTGGCGGATCGGGGTCGACCCTGAAGAGAAAACCGATCTCGTGACTGGCGGAGCGTTCGGGATCGTACGAAATCCGTTCTTCGCCGCAATGATCCCGGTCGCGGCCGGCCTCGCCCTGATGGTGCCGAACGTCATGGCGCTGGCCGGAATCGCAGGGCTGCTCGCCGCCGTGGAGATCCAGGTCAGAGTGATCGAGGAGCCGTACCTGATGCGGACCCACGGATCGACCTACCGCGATTACGCCGCGCGGGTCGGACGCTTTTTCCCCGGCATCGGCCGGATGGGCTGAATCAGGCTCCCCGGTCGCGACTCAGGCCGCCGGGCAGGGGCGCCAGGGGCGGGCGAACAGGTCGTACTCCTTGCCGATCGAGCTGAAGCGGAACTCCCTGGCCCTGGGGCAGAACCGGCTGGTAGGGATCTCGTACTCGACCGAGAAGACGGCCTTGCCGGCCCGGATGAAGGACCTGAACGGCCCGCATTCGTTGTACTGGAAGCACTCCTCGACCACGGCGAAGTCGAAGGCCCGGACCAGCTGGCGGGCCTGCGAAGGATCGTTCTTCAATCCGATGGAGAGGCCGTTACGGTGGGCCTGGCGAGCGAGCCAGCGGTTGAACTCAAGCTGGTCAGCGGCGGTGAGCGGGAAGCCTGTGGGGTTCTGGTAGCCGGCTACGTTGTCGGTCTCGACGGCGTCGAAGCCCTTCCTCGCGCACATCCGGAAGCGGGCCTTGAGCGGCTTGGCGAACTTCCGGTAGTTGCGGATGTCGAGCCAGCGCTCGTCGGGATAACCCTCATACCGCTTGCCGAGCACCGATTTCGGGAACTGGTTCCGGTCGGGGCGGTAGTTCTCCCAGCTGCCGGCGCTGATGTAACAGATGACCTTGCGGCCGAGCGAGTGCAGCTTGCGAACGGTCGCGGCGGAAGTGTCGAAGCCGTCGACCTCGTACACCGGCGCCTTGATCGAGGTGTTGATCTTTCCCTGGAGCTGGAACTGCCAGGGACGGGTGCTCGGGCCCGGCCTCCAGATACCGGCGCTGGAGGTGGCGGCTGCACTGGTGGCGGCCGTGGAGCCGCTCGGGTCCGCGTCCGATGAGCCGGGGTCGCTCGCGCAGGATGCGAGCAGGAGGATCGAGGCCGCGAGCAGCAGTGCGACGATCCTGCCGCGTCGGTTGAGGGTCTCTGCCACCGGGCAAGCCTAACCCGGGAACGGGCCGGCCACCGGCTAGCCCAGTTCGCTGAAGCCGGGCGGAGCCTTGGATGTCCCGGCGGCTGCGAGGCGCTTCTTGTGGGTGCGGATCTCGGAGAGCATCCGTTCGAGGCGGGGCTCGGAGGAGCGATCGATGTGGACCATCGCCCCGGCAACCGCAGGGTGGACCCCGGCGATCGCGTCGTGCATGGCGTGGGCGACGGCGCGATAGGTCGGGTGGCCTTCGCGGCCGGACCGAAGCTCGATCAGCTGCATGGCCTCGCGTGCGTTCAGGTCGAGCACGTAGCGGATCCGATAGCCAAGACAAAGCGCGTACGGAGCGAGATCCGCCTGGCCGCCGGAGCGAAGCCGTTCGTACTCGTTTCGGGAGATCTCGAGAGCCCGCTCGTACTCACCATCGACGCCAGCCTCCCTTAGCTCTCCCGGCACCCCGGCGCCGAGGTCCGGAGTGAGGGTCTGCCACTGGCAGGTCAGCATTCGGTGGCGCTGAAGGTCGCGGAAGGCGCCGTAGTCGGAGACGATCTCGAACCGGTAGCTGACCGATTCGAATCCGCGACCCGGACGGTGGCGACGGTTGATTCGCTCGCCGACGATCGCCGCCATGAGCTCAGCCCGTTCTTCGCTGCT
The DNA here is from genome assembly GCA_903933815.1 of uncultured Solirubrobacterales bacterium. Lineage (GTDB taxonomy): Bacteria > Actinomycetota > Thermoleophilia > Solirubrobacterales > 70-9 > 67-14. The sequence goes on along the minus strand of CAIZLN010000075.1, from coordinate 3,185 downwards.
CATCGCCTCCAGGCGGGTGCGGATCTGTGTCTCGGACACATCAGCAGACTCGAACAGGGATCCGGCGAGGAGGTCCTCCTCGGTGCCTCGCACCTCGAGAAGGTCCACGGTGGGTCCCTCGCCTTCAGACTCACGCCGGTCCAGACCCAGCCGGGCGACCCAGTCCTCAGTCGTCCTGCGTCGTTCTTCAAGAAATGAAATCCATTCGCCACCGCGATCCGGGCGGGCGACCCTCGACACAAAGCTGGGCATCACCTTGTTCAGCTCCTTGAGGATCATGCCGCCAAACTGGCGGGCTTCAGGCAGTGGAGAGCTCATCAGCCTGAAGAGCAGCTGTTCGTAGGCCTGGCCGGAAGCGAAGATGCCGACGTGGCTGAGAGTCGCCGCCGGCAGCAGGCCGCGCAGAAGGTCGAGTGCTTTCGCCTTGATCGAGCGTCGCCATGGACCTTCCGGCTCGTCGTCGCCGCGGGGCCACTGCTCCGCCGCCCAGGCTTCCGTCTTGACCAGAGCCTGCGAGTAGATCCTGAAGATGTTGTCCATCGCGGCTGCGAACTCCGACCCAAGCTCATCGTCTCGGTAGTAGCGGTAGCCGCCACCGGGCATCTCCTGGTCGTAGGCCAGGTAGCGGGTGGACTGCTCGAGGTAGGCCGCCAGCCGTCCGCGCTGGAGCTGCTTGGTGAGGATGTTGGACACCCATTCGCAGGCGATGTGGGCGCCGCCGACCTGGGCGATGGAGTCGTCGCCGTAGCCGACGAAGATGCGTTCGTAGAGGTCGGCGGCGCGATCGCCTTCGGCCCCGTCGAAGGGGCGACCAGTCGCCGGCATCTCGGAGGCGAACTCCTCGAGGTAGAGCCGGCGAAGGGTGCCCGGGTAGCGGGAATACCTGGCATAGAGCGCCCCCTTGACGGTCTCGGGCAGGTTGGTCAGCGCAAAAACAGGCTGGTCGAGGTTGGTGAAATGGGGCACCAGCAGTTCCTGCTCTGCTGGCGTGAAGGACTCGACCGGATAGCGCATCCGCCGAAACTAACAGGCGGGCCGGAAGTGAGTTATGTCGAGCAGATCACCCGGCCGCCGGGGCAGGTGGCGCGGCCATCAACTCGACCGTGTGGCCAGCCGGGGTAAGTACCTTCGCCCGCCTCTGGCCCCAGAGTTCCCGCTCCTCACGCACCTCGAAGCCAGCCTCGCCAAGCCGCTGGAGTGTGGCCTCGAAGTCCGGTGCCACCACGGCAACATGGCCCCTCAACGGCACAACGGGTTCCGGGTCAGCCATCAGGTGGATCTGGGTTCCCTCCCGCTCCAGCCAGGAGTGGCCTCCGTTTACACCCGATGGCAACGGTACCTCGACGAACCCGACCGACTGCCAGAAATGGCTCTCTTCAGCGAGGAGATGCGGGGCTGTCTCGAGAGCGATGTGATGGATCATGTCCGGAGTGTCTCAGCCGGAAACCACCAGGGCAAGTCGCCCTCTCAGAAAATCAGAACCCAGGCTGCGGCTCCGACCACGACGATTGCGGTCGTGTATATGACGGCCTCGGCGGTGGTACGCAGGTCGAGTCCGTAGGCGTGGGCGACGATCATCGAGTTGAGCCCGGCGGGCATAGCGGCCATCAGGAGGAAGGAGCGTGGCACCCCTGAAAACGGCATCGCCAGAAGGAAGAGCAGCGCCGGTGAGACGAACAGGCGGCTGAATATCACAGCACCTACCTGACGATGGATTCTTGGGGGCAGCCGGATCGCCCCGGATCTCTCCTCCTCGGCCAGCACTGCACCGACCGCAAAGAATCCGATCGGCAGGATCAGGGCGATCAGGACCCAGGTCGTGGTGACCAGGATGTCCGGAGCCATCCAGCGGGGGGCAAGCAGGCCGAGGACCGCTGCCCAGAGGAGCGGGTTCTTGACGAAGAAGGCGCGCAGCCGCTGGCGGAAGCCCACGCCGGCCTTGGTCCCGAACGCGGCTCCGACTCCAAAGGCGAGCAGCATCAGAGCTGTTCCACTGACAACTACGTCGTAGACGACCGCCTGGCCGAGGTCGTCGCCACCCATCAGGGTCAGGACCATCGGATAGCCCAGGTAGCCGGTATTCGACGTGACCGAGCAGCAGATGACCGCCCCCGCAACCGGCCGGGACAGCTTCAGCAACGGGACCGCGATCAGCCAGGCAACCAGGCCGACGACCGAGACGGTGACCAGGCCGAGCACCAGGCCCACCCCCGCCCCGATCGTGAAGTCAGCCCTTGCGAGGTTGACGAAGACGATCGGCGGGATCACGAAATAGAGCAGGATGACGAGCGAGCGCCGCGAGCCGGGGCCGGCCCGGTCCGGCCACCGCCGCTCCGCCCATATCCCGACCAGCGTCGCCACAAAGATGGCGAGCAGGATCCAGATCACGCCGGAGAGCCTACGGGGTCAGATCTCTTCGGGGAACATCTGAATCGCGCCTGAGGGGCATTCGGCAACACAGATGCCGCAGCCCTTGCAGAAATCAAGGTCGATCCGGTAGCGCTCATCGGGGTTGTCCAGCTTGAGTACGGCGTTGTCGGGGCAGACACCGAAGCAGTTGTCGCAGGAAAAACAGTTGCCGCATGACATGCAGCGCCGAGCCTCAAGCAGGGCGTTGGACTCGTCGAATCCTTCGACCACCTCGTCGAAGCTGTCCTGGCGGCGGACCGAGTCGAGCTTGTTGCGGTGGGTGCGCGGAGCGTCGGCGTAGTACCAGGTGTTGAGCGTCTCGAAGGTGGCGATCCCGGGGACCGGCGGGTGGACGAACTGCTCCCCGCGCAGAAAAGCGTCGATGTTGCGGGCGGCCTTTTTGCCGTGGCCGATCGCGATCGTGACCGAGCGCTCAGCCGGGATCATGTCCCCGCCGGCGAACACTCCGCGCTGGCCGGTCATCAGGTCCGGGCCGACCGCGACCACGCCGTCCTCGACTGCGATGTCGTCGGCGTTCTCGACCAGAGAGAGGTCGCATTCCTGGCCGAGAGCCAGGACGAGGGCGTCGGACTCTAGCTCTTCGAACTCGCCCGTCGGCTGGGGGAATCCGGTCTCGTCGAGCTCCATCTTCTCCAGGACCAGCTTGCCTTCGTCGGCCTGCTTGATGGTCGAGAGCCAGCGCATCATCACGCCCTCTTCTTCGGCCTCCTCGACCTCTACGTCATGGGCCGGCATCTGCTCGCGGGTGCGACGGT